>CAZICY010000049.1:0-1414 GCA_964537955.1 uncultured Actinomyces sp.
GGCGCATGAAGTTGGCCGACGTCGTACAGAAGGCGCAGTCGCCATCGAAGATCATGAGCGCTCGCATGAAGGCCTCTCCTCGAGGGAACGACACGATGAACCTAATCTGAATCGATTCTAGGCACGGTCGTGTGCTTCGTTCTTTCGGGCCAGAGCGATGATCCCCGCGCCGACAGCACCTGAGTCTCCGCCCAGCGAAGCAGGGACAAGGGGAGGAGCTTCCGGACGAGAGCGCGCCACATAGGAATCCCGCACGATGTCGGCCCAGCGTCCCCCTGATGCGCCGAGACCTCCGCCGAGGACAACCCGCTCGGGATCCGCAAGGTGGACTGCCCAGGCCAGTGCCGCCCCCAAGGCCACTGCCGCGCTCTCGACGACAGCGGCGGCACGTCGGTCCTGTGCATCCGCCCGCGCGATTACCTCGCGGGCGCCTGGGACCGATTCGCCCGTGAGGCGCGAATAGCGTCTGCCGATAGCGGCACCGGAGGCAAATTGCTCCACGGTCGCGGCACTCCCCGCGTCCAGTGAGCGATCTACCGGCAACTCCCCGAGGGCGATCGCCTCACCTCGGCTTCCGCGCCAGGGAAGACCGTCGAGGACAAGGGTGCTCGAGATACCTGTCCCGATACTGGCGTAGAGCATCGAGGCCGCATCGCGTCCGGCACCGACAGTTGCCTCAGCGACGGCCCCGCAGCGCACGTCACTCTCGACTGTCACCGGCCCCATGACCTCGAAGACCTCGAGAGGCTGCCTGTCCCACGCAATGACATCCCGGCTGCGGAGGCGCCCAAGAACATCTACGTACTCGGGCATGCCCACGCCGATGGCACCGATGCCCCATCCTTCTTCGATCGCACGGCGTGCAATGTCTTGAGCAAGGGCGAGTGAGCGCTCTAGCCGTGGATCAGCGCCGCCATCGACGGAGGTTGCCACATCGTTGACTACAAGCACTCGGCCCTGTTCGTCGATGATGGCGGCCCGAGTCTTGGTGCCTCCGACATCGATGCCGAGAGCGAGTGAGTCAGTCACGGAGGTAGCCGGGTGCGCTTCCGGAGATGAGGCATACCGCGTCTGGCGACTGGTTGACGAGTCGATAGGCGATCCCATCGGGGATGACAATGGACTCGCCCTCCTGCACGCGCCACCACGTGCCGGCGTCCGCTTCAGGGGTGTGCACGTGGAGCTCGCCCTGAGTGACATGCATGAGCGCGTCGCCAGCATTGAGCCGGACCGCACTGGACTCCCCCGGAAGTAGGTGCAGCTCAGCGACGGTGAGGTGCTCCGTGGAACACATGAGGCCCACTTGGAGATGCCCCTCGGCCCGCCAGCGCAAGTCCCTGTCTTGGATGAGTTGCAGGCTGTCCTTATCTTCGATGGCGGCCCGACCCATCGGCCAGTTGCCCAGGATGTCGTC
>CAZICY010000049.1:1514-10750 GCA_964537955.1 uncultured Actinomyces sp.
TAGACGGGACGGGGTGTCGCACGCCGGGCCATGGAACCTCCTTGACTAGGGCAGATCGGAGAGACTTCAGAGTCGGAAAAGCGTCGCGGTGAATCTGTAGGCGTCACCGCGATAGATCATCTGGCCCGCCGCCATGACACGGTCTTCTGTATCCACAGTGACTTCGTGTCCCACAAGAACAGGCGAGCCCACCTCGATCTCGAGGAGCTCCGCCACGTGCTCGGTCGCTGAGTCGGCCTGCAGGGTGTAGTCGCATCGGGACGGCGTCAGCCCGTACTTCTCAGCGATCAGACGGTAAAGCGACGTGTCGCTCAACGTCTCGCTATCGAGATCCGGGACCAATCGGTAAGGCAGGGAGAGCGACTGCACCGCGACGGGCAGTCCGTCGAGAGTGCGCACCAGTTCGAGGTCAATGACATCGGACGCCGGTGGAATGCCCAGGACCTCGGCAACCTCGAAACTGCAAGGACGCTTGAGGACGGAAACCAATCGCGATCCCGCGGTGAGGCCTCGCGCTGCCGCTCCCTCCGAGAATCCCATGAGGACGTTCGGTCCCTCGCTAATGAATGCCCGGGCAACGAACCAGCCACGCTGGGGTGCCGGCTCGAGGACACCGGCGTCGGCGAGTTCACGCAGGGCATGCCTCAGCGTTGTGCGACTCACACCCAATTCCTCCGCCAGCGTGCGCTCGCTGGGAAGCAGCGATCCAGGAGGCCAGCGGCCCGAGGCCAGGCTCGAGGCAAGGGCCCGATAGGCACTCAAGGAGGGGCTGCGGCCTGCCAGCCGGGGAGATGTGTCCGTACGCATGGTGGTTCTGACACTAGCACTGTGGTTCTCCTGAAAACCAGTGTTGACTTTGGTAGACCAGTAGTCGAAGGTTCGGGCGGGGAGGAAGGACGGGCCGTGACACGGATCCGTGTGGGCGTTGTGGGCCTGGGTCTCATCACCCAGGGCGTGCACCTGCCCAATCTCGAGACATTGCGGGACCAATTTGAGGTCACGCACGTGTGCGATGCCTCTCCATCTCTGACCGAGGCGGTGGCAGCCCAGCTGCCGGGCGACGTTGCCGCCTCCATCGACTGGAGGGCGGTCGTCGCAGACCCCCGCGTCGACGCCGTGCTGATCTTGACACCGGGCTCACATGGCGAGACGGCTGCTGCCGCCCTCCAGGCCGATAAGCACGTCTTTGCCGAGAAGCCGCTCGCGCATTCACAGGCGGAGATCGTCGAACTCATCGGCCTCGCACGTGAACGGGGTCTCGTGCTCCAAGTCGGCACCATGAAGGCACACGACGACATCATCGAGCCAGCGCGTGCGGCGATAGGCCGCATTGGTGCCGTGCGCGTTGTCCGAGTCACCGTTCTCCACCCCACGGATGAGTGCCAATTCGAGCATGTCCAACTCATCCCTGCGTCTTCCCCCGATCCTGATGTGGTCCAGGCGGGGCGTCACTACACCGAGTCGCGCAACAACGAGGCGATGGGTGACAGCACCCTCGGTGTACGCCTCCTGTACTCCGACGTGCTCCTGGGATCAGTCATCCACGAGATGGCCCTGCTGCGCGCCCTGGGGCTGGGACTCCCGGAATCCTGGGACTTCGTGTCTGTCGACCCGGCGCTCGGCGACGAACGTGCACCCGAGCCGCCTCGCATCATGGCTGTCGGCCAACTCCCCGGTGGAGCACAGCTTCAACTTTCTTGGAACTGGGTTCCGGACTACCCCGAATACGACGAAGAAGTGAAGGTCATCGGTAGCGCGGGCAGAGTCACAGTGTCGATGCCGGGTCCATATCTGGCTCATCACCGTGCTCACCTCACCGTCGAGACCGCGTCGGGGGGTATCCGGCACCGCGATGCGATCGCCTCAGGATTCACGACGGCATTCGTCAGGGAGCTGCAAGCCTTCGCGGCCAGTGTGCGTGACGATGCCCCGGTCTTGTGTGATGCCGAAGGTGCCCTGGAGGACGTGAAGTGTCTCCAGCGTCTCGCCGCACAGGCGGGGCACCAAGCAGGCCTGCGCGTCGGAGGTGAGGCCGCATGAAGGGGATCGGCAATGCACCCGTGAGCTTCGGAATCTTCGGCACGACAGCGGGCTCCGCCTCTCCGGCAGACATGCTGGCAGCACTTGCCACCGCGTCGTACGCCGGCAGCGAGCTCGGCCCACCAGGACTCTTTGGCACACCCGACGAAGCGGCGCAGGCCTTCGCGGATGTCGGCCTCAGCGCCATCGGTGCCTACGTTCCGCTGCATCTCGCGATGGACGACGACACCTTCGAGGCGGACCTGGCCCGAATGGCTCTCACGTGCGATGAACTCCAGGCCACCGGGGCCCCTCTCGCGATCCTCGCGGACGAGGGCTCGCCCGAACTCTTACTCAACCCGGCTCGCACTGACAGGCGTCTTGCTCTCGACGAGGCGCGGTGGCGCCTGGCTGCCCAGCGGCTGGCGCGAGCGGTGGACCTCGCCCGCTCCCGCGGCCTTGCCGCTTCCTTCCACCCGCACATCAGCACCTACGTCGAGTCGGCGTGGGAGGTCGAGCGCCTACTCGACAGCACGGACGTCACGCTCACCCTAGACATCGGCCACATGGCGCTGGCCGGGGCTGATCCGGTCCAGTGCGCCCGTGACTGGTCCTCACGCATCGACCACGTCCACATCAAGGATGCACGCATTGCTGTCCTGGAGCGGGCCAAGTCGGATTCACGCACTGACTTCGACGAGTGGTGGGCTGACGTCTGCGTCCCGCTGGGGACTGGCGATGTCGATATCGATGGAGTCCTCAGTGTGCTTGCGGGGCAGGGCTACGACGGCTGGCTCGTCGTCGAGCAGGATCGAGCTCCTACGGCGGCTGAACAACTGCCCTCCGTTGCAGCCGAGCAGGCTGCCAACTACCGCTGGCTTGCCGATCACTGGGCGCACGCCGAGGTGGGCGCATGACCGATCTGCAGGTCTTCTCCGACGCTGCCTCATTGGGGCGCACCCTCGCGCGCGAGATTGTCTCCGGCATTCAGGATGCTCGCGCCCAGAGTAGGCGCTATCTCCTCGGGTGCCCGGGTGGTCGCAGTCCTCGAAGCACCTACACAGCACTCGCTGACCTCGTGGCCGAGCAAAGAGTGGACATCTCACACGTGGTCATCGTGATGATGGATGACTACGTCGTCCGCGAGAGCGACGCATATGCGCGGGTGCCCGCGGACATGCACTGCTCTGTAGAGCGATTCGCCCGGCTGGAGATTCTGGCGCCGCTTAATGCCGCTGCCGGTGCAGGGCGGGGCATCCCGGATGAGTCCCTGTGGATCCCGGATCCGCAGGACCCCGACGCGTATGACGCCCTCCTGTCCGCCGCCGGTGGAATCGACCTATTCATTCTCGCCTCAGGGGACAGCGACGGACACGTAGCCTTCAATCCGCCAGGGACACCCAGGGAGTCACGCACCCGGGTAATCGAACTTGCGGATTCCACGCGACGGGACAACCTCGGGACATTCCCTGACTTCGCTGATCTCGCCGAAGTTCCGCGCTACGGCATCAGCGTCGGAATCGCGACCATCGTGGAGCAATCGCGCCGCGCCGTCCTCGTGGCGCCCGGAATACCAAAGCAACAGGCCGTCGCGCGCATCGCCGCTGCATCCGGCTACGACCCCGCGTGGCCGGCGACCGTAGTCGCCGAGTGCCGCACACCCAGTCTTTACGCCGATGAACTATCCGCACCCCCCGCAGAAGAAGCACAGCCGCCCGCTTGGGCGCCACACGAAAGGAACGAGGTTCACACATGAGATACACGACAATCGGGAGGCGGGGGCGCGGCTCCTTCCTCCGTCCCCGTGGTGCGGCGGTCGTCAGCCTCGCCGCCGTGGGCCTGGTTCTCGCAGCCTGCTCATCCGGTGGATCCAGCACCGAGAGCAGCAGCGGGGCACCGGCGCCCTCATCGTCCGGTGCAGCTCCGACCTCGGACGCTCCGGCTGAGCCGGTGGAGCTCTGGGTCCAGAGCGGCAACGGTGGTGCCGACGCACTCCTCGCCGGTTACGAGGAGCTCAATGCCGCCTTCGAGGCAGCCAACCCGGGAGTGACGATCAAGTTCGAGGTGAAGTCCTTCACTGAGCTCGTCGACACCCTCTCGTTGCAGTTGTCCGGTGACGACGTCCCCGACGTCACCCAGGTCAATCAGGGCTACGGCTCACTGGGTCAGCTCGTCACCTCCGGTCTCGTCGCCCCGATGGACGACATCGCCAGCGCCAGCGACTGGGCCGGCCGTCAGGGCGAGGCCTTGATCGCGCTCAACGGCCGATTCTCGCCAGACGGCAAGGACATGGGTGCCGGAGAGCTCTACGGCGTCTCCGCAACGGGTGCCTGGGTGGGTCTCTACATCAACAAGGAGATTGCGAAGTCGCTCGGATACGACGCGGCTCCCACCTCGCTCGCGGAGATGGAGGAGATGCTGGCCAAGGCCAAGGAGGCCGGGATCCCCGGCCTGATGTTCGGCGCCACTGACGGCGGCGAGCAGATCTGGCTGATGGCCAACCTGCTCATGGGATACACGTCCCCGCAGACGGTGACCGACGTCATCAACGGCGTCAACGAGCAACTGCCGCCCGAGATGCTGCAGGCCGCCGAAACCATGCAGAAGTGGGCCGAGGCCGGCTACCTCACCGAAGGCTGGGCAGCACTGGACAGCACCGAGGTTCTCGGGATGTTCTCTGAGGGCGAGGGGCTCTTCGCGCTCAACGGATCCTGGAACGTCTTCCAGTCCGACACCCCTGAGGTCTTCGGTCTCGTGCCCTTCCCCTTGGCGTCCGCATCTGAGATTGGCGCCATCGCGAGCGGTGACCTTCCCTGGTCGGTGCCGACCAACGCGAAGAACCCGGACCTGGCCAAGAAGTACATCGACTTCATCACGAGTCCAGAAGCCTCGGAGATCTGGATCAAGGCCGGACAGGTGCCCGCCACGATCTCGGGTAACGAGCAGGCGCTTGTTGAGGCCAACGGGCTCGTCGGAGTCTCTGCCGATGCGATCCTGCAGTGGGTCAACATCATGACCAACGGCACGCCCATCGGATTCCCCGACTGGGCCACGCCCACCTGGTACGACACCATTGCGCAGTCCTCGACGGCTCTCATGGCCGGTGAGATCACTCCGCAGGAGTTCGTCGACGCGCTCCAGGCCGACTACGGGGCGTTCACCGCCGAGCGGAAGGCTTCGTAGCCTCCGTGAGCCTGAGTTCAGTACCTGTCTCTGCGGGGGGGCGGCGTTCGTCGCCCCCCCGCAAGCGGGCACCCGGCGAGCCGAGATCGATCGGCTACCTCTACATCCTTCCCGCGGTACTCATCTATGCCGCGTTTGTTTTCGCACCTTTCCTCCACTCCATCTACCTGTCCTTCTTCGAGGGCAACGGCATCACACGGATGGAGTTTGTCGGCCTCGCCAACTATGTGGACATAGCGACCAATCCGACCTTGCGATCGGCCTTCATCCACGCATTCCAGCTGATCCTCTTCTACTCGATCATCCCCATCGCCATTGGTTTGCTCCTCGCGACCGCGCTGCACCGCAGCCGCATCCGCGGTGTGGCCTTCTATCGCACAGCGCTCTTCCTCCCCTACGTCATCGCTCCCACCGCCATCGCCGTAATCTGGCGCTGGATCCTCGCGCCGCGTGGTCCCCTCAATTCGTTCCTTGAGGCGGTGGGCTTGGGCTTCCTTGCCCGGCCCTGGCTCGGGGATTTCACGTGGGCGCTACCCAGCGTCGGCATGGTCGGGACCTGGATCATGTTTGGTCTTGTTCTCGCACTTCTCCTGGCAGGCGTGCAGAAGATCCCCAACGACCTTTACGAAGCTGCGCGCCTTGACGGTGCAGGCCCGTGGATGGAATTCCGCGCCGTCACCCTGCCCGGCCTGCGTTACGAGCTGGTCGTTGCCCTTGTCCTCACCATGACAGCCGCACTGCGCAACTTCGACATCATCTACGTGATGACCTCAGGTGGGCCGGGCAACGCCACCGTGGTTCCCAGCTACCTCGTGTACCAGCAGGCCTTCAAGGTGGCTCAGATCGGTGCTGCTGCCGCCATGGGCACGGCACTCATTCTCGTCATCATCGCCGTGAACCTTCTCGTCGCGCGCGCTGGTCGGGGGCAGGGATGATCTCTCGTCGCGACGCAGTCCTTGGCTATGTCCTGCTATCCCTCGCTGCACTCGTCTCACTCGGCCCTCTGCTCGGTGTCGTCGTACTCGCCCTGGGCGAACCAGGTCGGGTGGGCATCAAGCTCGACATCACGCAAGCAACAAATTTCGGAAATTTCGCGGACGTCTGGGAGAAGGGTGACTTCGGGCCAGCCATCGTGACGAGCTTCATCATCACTACCACCGTCGTCCTGGTGTCAGTGATCCTGAGCGTGCCCGCAGGTTACGCCTTCGCTCTCATGCAGTTCCCCGGCCGGACAGCGATCTTCGCGCTCCTCATCCTGGGGATCCTGATGCCGCTCGAATCCATGATAGTCCCGCTATTCCTGGACATGCGGCGCTTCAACCTCGACAACAACTACTGGTCGGTGATCCTGCCGCAAATCGGCTTCTCGGTCGCGTTCGGGGCCTTCTGGATGCGCGCATTTTTTGTCCAATCCGCTCGCTCCCTGATGGAGGCGGCGTGGATCGACGGCGCGAACTCCTGGCGCACGCTGACTCGCGTCCTCATGCCTCTCGCGCGTCCGCAGATGCTCACACTGGCTGTCTTGTTCTTCGTCTGGAACTGGAACGACTTCCTCCTTCCACTGGTCATGCTTTCGGGCTCCGACCTGCAGACGGCACCCATGGCGCTCGTGACATTCGAGGGAGCAAGGCGCACCGACTTCGCCTACGTCGGTGCCGCTTCGCTCATCACCATCGCGCCCGTTGTCATCGTCTTCATCCTGCTTCAGCGCAGTTTCACCCGCGGAATCCTCGCCGGGTCCGTAAAGGAATAGGAGAGTCGCCACAGTGAGCAGTCCCGTGCGTATCGGCGTCATTGGCCTCGGCCGCGTCTTCGAGCGGTACGCCCTCGTCCTGGAGCCTCTCGTGCGATCGGGGAGGGCAGAGGTTGTCGCCGTCTACGATCCCGCACCCGATCGTGGTTTAGTCGCCGCCACCCTCTTCCCCGGCGTCCATGTGGCCGGGAGCGCCGAAGAGGTCATCGCCTCCGACGCAGACGCCATCCTGGTGCTCACGAGCATGAACGAACACGGGGCCATCACCAAGGCGGCGTACGAAGCAGGCAAGCACGTCCTCGTGGAGAAGCCGATGGCCACCACTCTCGCCGAGGCCGCCGAACTCGTGAGCCTGAGCGAGCGATCAGACAGACTCATGATCTGTGCCCCCCACGTGCTCCTATCTCCGACCTACCGAGAGATGCACGCCCGGCTCTTGAGGGGCGAAATCGGCGACGTCAAGCTCGCGCGCGCACTCTACGGCTGGGCCGGACCCTGGTGGGGAGAGTGGTTCTACCGACCCGGAGGTGGGGCGCTTTTCGACCTAGGCGTCTACAACGTCACGAGCCTGTGTGGTCTTCTCGGCTCCGTTCAGCGCGTCACAGCTCTCGTTGGGACCGCGATCAAGGAGCGTCCCGTTAACGGCGAGATGACGCCCGTGATGGCGGACGACAATGCCCACGTCCTTCTGGACTTCGGCAACGAGGTGTACGCATCCGTCACGACCGGGTTCACCATCCAGAAGTACGGCCGCGCTCCGGCCATTGAGCTCTACGGCCTCGCGGGCAGCATGAACATGCTCGGTGATGACTGGGCGCCTAGAGGCTTCGAGATGTGGCGCTCCGCGACCGAGTACTGGGAGATTCATGAGGAGCAGGCACCGGATTGGCCGTGGACCGACGGCCTGAACCACCTCGTGTCATGCATCGAGCGGGGTGTCCCCTCCGTGACCCGACCTGAGCAGGCGTACCACGTGCTCGAGGTCATGCTTGCGGCCATGCAGGCCGCCGAGGAGGGTCGAGCCATCACCATCACAAGCTCGTTCCCTGCACCTGATTACTCCCACGAGGCGTCATTCGTCATGGACGAGCGGCGCAAGCACGATACAAGCCTTTAGCCTACGAGAGACGAGAGCGGGGATCATGTCCGAGCGCGTTGCCTTCGACGACGTCAGCGTGACCTATCCAGGTATGGACGAGTCGGCACTCAGCCATGTCAGTCTCGAAGTCAATGAGGGCGAGTTCCTTGTGCTCGTGGGACCTTCAGGATGCGGGAAGTCAACCTTCCTGCGCGCGCTGGCAGGCCTGGAGGCGGTATCAACAGGGCGCATCACCATCGGCGACCGCGATGTGACACGCGTACCCGCCAAGGATCGCGACATCGCCATGGTTTTCCAGAACTACGCGCTCTACCCGCACATGACTGTTGCCGAGAACATGGGGTTCGCCCTGAAGATCGCAAAGATCTCCAAGGCAGAGATTAGCCGCCGTGTCCGAGAAGCAGCAGCCCTTCTCGATCTCACCGAATACCTCGATCGCAAACCCAAGGCCCTATCGGGAGGGCAACGCCAGCGTGTCGCGATGGGTCGCGCCATCGTGCGCGAGCCCCAGGTGTTCCTCATGGATGAGCCACTGAGCAATCTCGACGCGCAATTGCGAGTGCAGACTCGAACTCAAATAGCGACGCTCCAGCGCCGCCTCGGCACCACAACCGTCTATGTCACGCACGATCAGGTAGAGGCCATGACGATGGGCGACAGGGTGGCGATCCTGAAGGACGGAGTCATTCAGCAGGTGGACACGCCTGACAACCTCTATCGCCTGCCGGTGAATGCCTTCGTCGCCAGCTTCATCGGATCCCCCAGCATGAATCTCATCGAGGCACCGATCACGGACGGCAGCGCCAAGATTGATGGCTACTCCGTGTCCATCCCCCGTGAGGTGTTGAGCAAGAACACTGGAGATCACATTCTTGTGGGCTGCCGCCCCGAGGACACGCGGCTCTCAGACGCCGGCGTACCCATGACTGTGCAGCTGGTGGAAGCCCTCGGCGCCGACACGTTCGTCTACGGCGCCGTAGCTACTGCATCAGGATCGGTGACCATCGTAAGTCGCGCTCAACCCTCGGACCGACCAGCACTGGGGTCAACCGTGCACGTCACGCCCCATCAGACGCACTTCTTCTCATGCTCCGGTGACCGTCACCGCCTCTAGCCGTTAGCGGGAGAGCCCCGCTCGAGATAGGGATCGTTGAGATAGGCATCGATCAACTGCCGCGCGGT
>CAZICY010000050.1:0-6550 GCA_964537955.1 uncultured Actinomyces sp.
CCGCCGGGTGGTACGACGACCCCTTCACCGACCACCTGCAGCGCTACTGGACGGGCGACTCGTGGACGAAGGAGACCCGCCCACGGCCGGGCGCCGTCGAGCCCCCTCCGGCGTACCCCGCCGCTCCGCCGCCGTCGATGACGGCAGCGACGACCGACGCGCCCAAGGTCTTCGACTGGCTGATCCCGTCGATCCTGTCGATCATCTTCTGCGCCTGGCCGCTGGGGATTCCGGCGTTGGTCTTCGCCATCAAGGCGAATGGCTCCAAGAAGCGTGGCGACATGGCGGCGGCCGCGCAGCAGGCCAAGACCGCCAGGCTCTTCGTGATCCTGTCGGTCGTGCTGGGAATCGTCGTCTGGGTCTACCTCGGATTCGTCATCGCGACCACAGAGGTCCCGACAGACCAGGGCACGCTCACTCCTTTCGGAGCGTGAGCGCGCCCTGGTCGTAGGTCAGGTCGTCACCAGCTCTCGGTGAAGCCGACCTTGCCGATGAACGGCGAGTTGACCGTGATGCTCAGCTTGCACGAGTCACTCGGCTGACCGGTGATGGTGCATTCGGCGGAACCACTGCCGTTGGCCACGTGGATCTTCGCGCCGAGGTCGGCGAAGGAGTCCTGGGGCTTCGTGACATCCATGAGGAAGTCCATGTAGACCTGGACGTTGGCAGTGCGGTGGTAGCGATGGCCGAGGGCCTTCCACGACAGCCTCCTATCGAAGTCGAAGTCGACACCGCCCGCGAGCGTGAGAGCGCTGGAGTCGTACTTCAGGTAGAAGTCCTCCGTGATGCTCCCGTGGGTGTAGTCGAAGACGATGTCGAGCTTCGTCAGGAGGCCGCACTCCATTGCTATCGACCCGTCGAAGTCGATATTGGTCGCCTTGGCGAAATCCATCTTCGCGTTTGCCTTGGCGTCTGCGCTGAAGGTGCCGCAGTTATTCGACCCGACGTCCATGACGAAGTCGAAGTCGAATACGTCCACCTTGAGCCCCTTGCCATCCTTACTGGTCCAACCCCAGTCGGTCAGCTCGACATCACCATCGATATGCATTGAGTTCTGCTTGCCCGTGGTGGCCGACATGTCGTACTCGCCGCTGAACTCGCCCATCGGGAGAGTCATATCGGCGACGTAGGAGACCGAGTCGTCTGTCGGCGAGATGTAGACCGACATCTCCAGGTCGTGGTAGTCGATACCGCCGATATCGAGGTTCTTCACCGCCACGTCACCCGTCATCGTCGGCTGGCCCTTGGCATCCTTCTCGATATCGAGGGCAAAGTGCACCGTGCCGTCACCGACCTTGGCGTCGAAGAGGAGTGATGCGCCCGGGGGCATCTTGTAGTCACCGACGGCGCAGCCGCGCGGTGCGAAGGCGATCGAGAAGTCGTCCGCCTTGATGGCGCCCCCCGCGATCTGCACTCCGCTTTCCCCGTCGATGCCCTGGAAGTCGAACTTGAAGCACGGCTGGAGCTCGTCGATCTCTAGGTAGAGATCGGACTTGAGCCATTCTGTGCCGTAGAGCGCCCGGGGGAACTTCGTCGGATCCTGGTATACGGTCGTCTCCACGCCGAGCCCTGGCTCACCATCCACGATCTCGACCTGCATGGTGAAGGCCCACAGGTGCATGCCGGGGATCCCGAAGGCGTCATCCCAGAGGTACTCGTAGCCGTAGTCAGGATGCTCGAGCGGGGTCGTGACGCCGTAGACGTTGTTCTCAGCGATCGGGGTGTCGCTCTCGTTGCTGAGTCGGATGGAGTCGACGTCGAGGATTCCACCCGGTGTCGCGAGGTCGACCTCCATCCGCAGGGACCCGCCATTGCCCGGGATGGAGCAACTGACCTGGACCTCGGTCCACTCACTGGTGGCCGTGAAGGCCTTCGAGGCGGTGCATCCCTTGGAGAGCTTCAGCGAGCCCGCTGCAGTGTCGTCCGTCGCGGACCTGACGTAGGCGGTGAGGTACTGCGTGCCCGTCATGGTCCCCACGGCGTCGGCGTACATCTTGCTACCCGAGGCATTGATCGTGTTCAGACGCGCATAGCCGCTGCCGTCCCAGGCGTTGTCGCCGTCGCCGAGCACCGTGAGGGTCGAGCCAGGCACATCGGTGCCGGCGAAGAAGGCGTTGAGGGTGCTGCCTTCTTCCACCATGAGGTTGTCGACGAACCAGCCACCGCCGTTGGGCGCATAGAAGCGCACATTGGCGTTGGGAGCCGACGATGTCTTCCAGGTGAGTGAGATGCGCTGCCACTCCATGGTCCGGGAGTAGTCCGGCTTCGTCGTGACGATGGAACCTGAGCCGCCGTAGTCGACCGCCCACATCAGGTCGCGGCTCTGGTAGACATCCGCAGCCTTCGCATACTCGGACAGCCAGACATACGCCGAGACGGTGTACGTCGTGGACGGCTTGAGGCCTGACAGGGCGTAGACGGCGAACTGATCCTGCGTCGTGTCATCGCCGATCAGCTCGACGCCGTAGCCACCGTCGAGCGAGGCGAGATCCGTGCGCTTGAGTTCAGATCCGTTTTGGGCCGCCCACCCGGAGAGACCACTCTCAGCCGAGGGGTTGGTGACGAGATTGGTGTGCGTCGACGTGTCATCGATCGACCAGGCGTTCTTGACGATGCTGACGTCGTCGACGTGGAGTTCGACACCCCTGGTCGCCGAGAGCACGGTCATCTGCAGGCCGGTGTGATTGGCCTTGGCGATCGGCAGCTTCAGGCTGGCGATCTGCCACTCGTCGTTGACCGTGAGGGTGGTCGTCACTTCCTCGGTCGTGCCGCCCGTGGCGGTGAACTTCACCGTCACGGAAGCGGTCGTGTCGTCGTCGGTGCGCACCCAGACAGAGCCGGAGTAGGTCTCGCCCTGCTTCGGGCTCGCCGTGGCCGTCTTGTAGAGGCCGGCCTGCTGGGACGTGTTGTTGGTCATCTTGAGCACACCGAGCGTGCCGTCATGGGCGCTATCTGGGTCGTCGTAGACACCCCAGGTGACATTGGAGCCCGCCGGGGTCACGATCCAGGGCTGCGCCTGCTCGATCGTCACGGGATTGATGACGACCGAGTCGACAAAGAGCGTGCCCGCACCATCAAGGTCGAAGGTCGGAGTGAACGACGTCGCCGAAGTCGTGCCGTTGAGCACGAAGGTCGCCGCCACCTGGGTCCAGGTGTCATCCACGATGAAGTTGGGCGAGTCGCCGCCTTCCAGCTGAGGGACGACGGCAGTGCCGGTGACGCTGCCGAACTTCATCCCGATGGAGCCGCTCACCTTCGTGCCCGGTGCCGCCATGAGGTGGGCCCGGATCGTGAAGGACGATCCCGGATCGATCGGTTCCGACCCTGTCGTGAGGTTTGTCGGCGCCTGTACGCCGCCCGCCCCCGTTGTGGTCACCATGAGGTAGTTGGGCTCGCTGGACGCGCCCGCGGTGAGCGCCGAAGTGTTGACAGCCAGCGACTCGACGGTGATCGCCGTCGTTAGCGATGAGTACGGGCTTGATCCGGAGCTGTTGTACGACTGCACCTGGTAGCGGTAGCTACCCGCCTTGAGGTTGGAATCGGTGCAGGACGTGGTGGATCCCGAGACCTGGCAGACCTGACGCCCGCTTCCATCCTTGACTCGGTAGCCGGAGATGTCAGTGCCGGACACCGGATTGGCATCGTAGGGATTGGCCCAAGTGATCTTGATGGAGTTCGAATTCACGAGTGCCGCAGCCACACTCAGCGGAGTGGCAGGCGGGCCGACGTACATCCTGGGCTCAGCACTGGCTGACGCCGCGTCGATGGACGCCGACCTACTCGTGGCCGAGGGCTGGTTGGATGGCGCGGAACCACTCCCGATGACGACGGCCGTGGCGTTGGAAGCGCTCGGCACGAAGGGCGAGACATCCCGGGTGATGACATCGTCAATATCGATGGTCGCAGCGGAGTCCACGGAGATCTGCGACGTAAACGTTCCCTTCGCCCCCTTGGTCACCGGCAGAGTCACCGCGGCCAGACCCCAGTTCGGGCTCACACTGAAGGACTTGGTGACTGACGACCCGCCGGCCTGGCTCAGGGTGAGCTTGACCGTCGAGGTGCTGCTGGTCGCCGACCTCATCCACGCGCTGAAACTGCGTGCGGTGGTCGTGGGCGTGACAGTGTCGTCAACGCTGAGCGAGGCGGAGGACTTCGCCGTCATCCGCAGGGACCCGTGGCCGCTGTAGGCGAGGGCCGAGTCGTCCGACGCCACAATGCCGACGGAACCCGAGGCCACCCACGGATCCACGAGGGTGTCGCCCTCAAGGGAGACCGTGACGTAGTCGATGGCGACCCAGTTGGCCGATGCTCCGTTACTGATCTCCAGCTTGAGGCTGGTCGCATTGGCGGTAAGCGGAAGCACGACCGTCAACGGCCTGTAGGTGCCGTCGGCAGTGAGCGTGGCTGAGGCGGAGTTGAGCGAGCTCGTCGAGGAGCTGCCGTATGACGTCAACTTGGCCGTCACGGCCGAGGTGTTGGACGAGGACGACGTCGTGAACGGCGACTTCACCCAGACGGTGGCCGTGTAGCTCTGGCCGCTGATCGCGCTCACCGGCATGGTCGTCGAGACCTTCTTGCCGTAGTTGATGCGCTGGTACGTCGAGTCGTCATAGGCGTTATTGGGGCTCATGACGACAATCGGAGTCTCGTCGCCTGTCCAGTTGGTGAGGTTGGGAAGCACACCCGTCGTGGACGCCGACTGCGACGGGCTGGAGGTCACCTCCGAAGCGGTCACGACGATGTCGTCGATGTAGATGCTGGAGTTGGCCGGGAACTCGACCGCGACGCGCCCCTGAGTGGTGCCGCCCGTCGAGGTGAGCGGCGTCGATGTGACGGTCACCCACTTTGAGTTATCGACCGTGAAATTGGCGACGGCAGCGGCGCCCGTGCCCGAGTCGTAGATCCGGAAGGCGCCGGTGACCGGCGTCGACGTCGCCGCGCGCACCTTGGCGGTGACCCTGTACTGCGAAGTCGCGTTGAACGGAGGGAAGTAGTAGCTGCCCGCCGCGCTCGAGTTCTGCGCGGTCATGAGAAGCGCCTTGTCCGTCTCCGACGGATCCGGATCGGCCACGACATCGAAGGAGGGCAACTTGGCGGGGTCCTGGGCATACTGCTGCCACGTCACCTGCTGCGCGCTGTGGTCGTCCAGGTAGAGCGTGCCGTTGGGCGTGGTGACCTGACCCACGCCCACACGGATGGAGTTGGCATCGGCATTGAGCAGGCCGGTGACGGTGACCTTGGTCCAGGTGTCCGTGACCGTGAAGGACTGAGTGAAGGTCTGCTGGGACGCACCCACGGCCTGCAGCACGAGATTGCCCGAGATGGGATTGCTGTCCTTCGCGCGCAGCCATGCGGAGTAGGTCCAGATCTGTCCCTTCTGCGCGCTGGTGGCACCGGAATCCATGAGGTAGCCCCACGACGACGTGGTGCCGCTCAGGATCATGAAGCCTGGAGCCGTGTGGGCGTTGGAGCCCCAAGCGACGCGTGAGAGGTTCGTACGGGTTGCGAGCGTGATGTCGTCCCACCGCTGACCACTGGAGGTGCAGGCACCATCGGGGTATTGACCGAAGGACCCGGACAGAGTGGTTCCTGCCGGCAGCGCCACTGTCTCGGTGTAGATGGAAGTGTTGTCCGCAACGTTGGTGACGTTGGCCGTCACCTGCGAGCCCGTGCCGATGAGCCGCACACGGTAGGTGCCGCCAATGGCGACGGGAGGGGTGGACGTCGCCGCGCCCGGGATGCGGCCCAGATAACTGCCGTTGCCGGTGTTCTGGACGGTCCCGTTGGTGAAGTAGAAGCCGCCATCAGTCTCTTGAGTCTGCAGACGGAAGACGAGTCCCTTGGCAGTGACTCCTCCATTGTCGTCCATAAGGAAGGCGACATTTGCGATTTCACGTCCCGAGGAACCCGGGAAGTAGATCGTCGTACTGAAGTCAAAGAAGCCGCCGCTCTCGTAGCCGACGGAATCCTTCTTGAAGCGCCACCAGCCGCCACAGCCGGTCGTCTGCAGGTAGCCATTGCCATTCGCCTTGGCGATCGCCACCCCGGTGGTGCCACCGCTGACGTTGTAGTCCGAGATGCTGTCGCTGTCGAACGACGTGATGATGTCGGGGCTGGCGACGTTCGCGAGGCTGCCCGCCGCGTTGCCCGCCGTCGGGCCAAAGGTGACATCGTCCACGAGGATGGTCTGCCCGCCCAGCGGTGCGATGTAGATATTGAAGCTACCCCCGGTTGCCTTCGGCGTGCTGGTGTAGCTGAATTGCGTCCAGGTATTGGGGGCCAAGGTGATCTGAGGAGGGATCAGATCGCCAGGCGAGCCTGCGTCAGGAGAGTCGATGGTCACATTGAGCTTGATGTTGCTCGAGGCCTTGGACTTCAGCCACCCCGTGACGGTGTAGGAACCGCCGGCCTGGGCGTCGACCAGCGCCTGCTGGTAGAAGCCGGTGTTCACATCCACATAACCCTTGCTCGAGGAGTTGGTCACCTGGGCGACCCGGCTCGCCTGTCCGGATGGTCCCGTGTCGTCAACGAGCTGGACGGAGAAGTTGGT
>CAZICY010000050.1:6650-10352 GCA_964537955.1 uncultured Actinomyces sp.
GTGAGGCTGACCTCGGCGTAGTTGTTCTTGCCGTCCTGCAGGTCGATCTGGGCGTCGAAGGGGTAGTGGTGGGTCTGGATCGCTACCTCACCCGTCGCGTCGAGCACGAAGTCGTAGTAGTGGGTTGCCGGATTCGTCGTGGCGTCCTGCTTGCGCGTGAGGCTGAGGTCGATGTTCTGCAGGGTCGCGCCGGCCGCCTTGAGGTTGACGGGGATGTCGAGGTCGACGTTGAACTCCTCGGTCTTGGGCTTGAACCACCCGGTGCCGATGAGGTCGGTCGTGGTCGAGATGCCGGTGCCGAAGGACTCCATGAGGGATCCGGGCACCGGGATCTTGACGGTGATGCTGTTTTGCTTCGGCAGCAGCGGCAGCACCTTGTTGTAGAGCTGCACGGAAACCGGCTTCTTCTGCGGCGTTGAATCCGGTTCGATGTCGCTGTAAGCGAAGCCGTTGACCTCGGGCGGGTCGGAGGGATCGAGTGTGAGTGCGCCGCCATCCCCATCGGGATCGTGGCCGTCCGTCGGGGAGACGACGCCGCCGGTGTCATCGCCCGACGCCGTGGCACCACCCGTCTTGGACTGGCCGAGCACCTTGCCCTTGGGAGTGATGCCGACGCAGCCCTGGGCCTTGGTCGTGACGATGTCGAGCACGTCGACCTTGAACTGGCCGCACGCCTGGAGGTTCATGTTGGAGGCGCTGAGCGCCGACAGGTCGGGCATGACCAGATCAGGCGGGAGATCGGTGTCATCGCGCGTGGCGCCGGTGAAGAGCGTGACCGAGACCTGCTCCATAGTCAGGGAGGAGTCGGCCAGCTCGACGGTGACGGACTTGCCGCCCTTGACGGTGGCATCCCAGCGCGCCCACGTGCCGGTCGACATGAAGGCGCCGCCGGCCTCGAGCTCGGGGATCGTCACTCCGACCGCCGTCGGGATGTTCATGACCCCGGAGTCACCGCTGATGAAGAACGCATCGGCGGGGATCTGATCCTTCTTCGGGCAGGACTTGGCCATGTCCTGGGTGCACGTGCTCGACAGCTTGAACTCACTGGTGAGCGTCATGCCGTCGCCCGTCTTCCAGGTGACAGCAGGGGACACGCTCACCGACCAGGTGGTGGTGCTGGTCGAGTCGTTCTTGGTGATCGTGCCGGAGATGCTGGCGACCGGGATCTCCAGGCCGTCGTAGGGCTCCCAGTACGCCGTGCCCGTGCCCTTGACGTTGACCGTGTAGGTGGAGTTGGCATAGGACCAGTTGCCGGTCAGCACGATGGAGTCATCGGATCCAGAGGTGTTGACGTCGTTGACCGTCAGGGTGATGGTGCCGCCCTGGGTCGACGTGTTGGACTTCGACGTCACGGTCACGGTCGGCAGCGTCAGGGCGCGAGGGGTCGCAACCCGAGTCACGGGTCGGCTGGCACGCTCGGTGGTGAGGACAATCGTGGTGCCCTGGGCGCGAGCGCCCGAGCCGAGGTCGGCGTAGCCCTTGGGTGCGCGATCGATGTTGGCCGCGATGAGTAGCTTGCCCGGAGTCGATGACTGCCGTGGACCAGCTCCGACGTACCTCCCCTGCACGGGCACCTTGGTGTTGCCGATGCCCAGATATCCGCTCGCGCCCAGAGTGAAGGAGCCCGTGGCGGGCAGGTCACCGCTGAGGACCACGCGTGAGGTGCGATCGACCATGACGTACTGCAGGCTGCGCTTCAGGGTCGCTGACGGTCCTGCGCCGAAACGCGGGGTCATCTCGAGCACGCTCATCGACGTCCACCCGGCGGGCATGTCGACAAGCTGCTCTCCGACGTGCCCCATAGCCAGCCGACCGGTGGAGGACTTGCCCTCAAGCACGAGCGAGCCGGCGGGCTCAGTGAAGACCACGGGGCGTCCGACGCCGTAGGCGTCTCCCATGCCAACAAGCGGGGTGAGGCGCAGTTTCTCCGGACCAATGATGGTGGCGTTGCCCGACATCGAGATCTTGCCGTCGACCAGGCGCATGGGCATGCGCACGGCCCACTGGATGCGCCCGCCAATGGAGGAGATGGAGCCGAGTGCCCGGTCAGCCATCAGAGTGAGTCCCGGAAGCCTCGCATCCTTGCGGGTGCCGGCCTTGGCGCCCAGGAGCGTGGCATTCCATGACGTGCCGTCGATAGCCCGGATCTGCACAGGCGACGTGATGTCGTAGCGGGTGATGTCGACGCGGCCGGCGCCCTGGATGCCCTCTTGGTCATGACGGAGGGTGAGCCGAGACTGCTCAAAGGTGGCCCCGGGGATTTGAATTGCCGTGGCAGACCCGGCAAGGCTCCAGGTGGGTTCGGTCCCACGACCGCGCACACCATTGGAGCCGCTGCGATAGATGCCGGACATCGGCACCGACGAGCCTGCGAACTGCACGTCGCCACGCGCCTTGAGCACGAAGCTTCCGTTTGCCAGCACCTTGCCTGACATGTCGATGCGACCGGCCTTGGCCGAGTCAGTGGCAGTTACCTCGCCGCCCAGTTCGGGCCCAGCCGGGGCAAGCTCAAGGAAGGCAGAGACATCGCCCTTCGGGAGCACGCTCGTGCCCCAGGGGAGACGGATGCGTACGTCGCTGCTCGCCGTACCGGTCCGAGGGATGGTGATGCTTCCGCCGAAGTCCTGCGGAGTCAGTGTCATGCCGCCGACATGACCCGATCCGGTTGTCACGTCCAGCGACCACGTGCCGCCTTCACACTGCGCCCATCCGGCGACTCTCACGTCGCCCGGGCCGTTGACAGCTACCCAGGAGCGCCCTGATCCGCTGGAGCACTTCGCCGCATCACGCAGGTCGCTGATCACGCGCGCGCGAGAGACCGGCGGGTGGTCGACCGCCTTGGGCGTCGCTGCCGCCTGGGGCTTTGCTCGCCCCGTGGCCCTGGCCGACCCACCGCGGTCAGCATCGGTCGGCTCATCCGCGGGCGGACTGGGCTCGAGGACGATGCGGTCCTGTGAGTCTCCCGGTTCAGCGGCCGAGACCACTGACGGGACCGAGAGCATTCCCGCGGTGACGAGGACGACAGAGGCAGAAGCGATCAGGCGCGTGGGTCGCATGCCGAGAAAACTAGGGATCCGGTGGAGGCATTGCCCACCGTGCGACCACTCTGTTGCCCCTACAGCCCAAAGTCCCGTGCTACCACGGACCCGCATCAGTGAGGCCTACCGTGCTAGCACGGTAGGCCTCACTGATGCTTGTTCTCTCGCTGCTAACCGCAGAGCGACTTGATCAGCGGCACCGGATCCTCGTACCCACCGGACCAGCCATTGGGGCGGACCTCGAGGTGCAGATGCACGGCACCTGGCGAACCGGTGTCACCCATGTAGCCAATGAGCTGGCCTGCCTGCACCTTGTCGCCGTACCCCAAGAGGATCTTGTCGAAGTGCCCATAGAAGTACATCCCGCGCGGTCCAGTGATGTCGAGGATGAGGGAGCCGTTGCTCTGGTAGCCCGAGCGAGTGACCGTGCCCGAGTCGATCGCGTAGATCGGCTCGCCACGGCTGCCCATGAGGTCCAGGCCTGCGTGGGTGCGGCCACCGGGGCGCGGAGCGCCCAGGCCATCGCCGTAGTAGAAGTCCTTGACCGGGCAGAAGAGTCCGTCGCGACCCTGCGAGGTCGATCCACCGCCGCCGTTGCCGGAGCTGCCTCCACCGTTGCCGGAGCTGCCGCCGCCGTTGCCCTTGGGGGCACCGGGGCCGAAGG
>CAZICY010000051.1:0-10088 GCA_964537955.1 uncultured Actinomyces sp.
TACGGATACATCGACGCGAACATCACGCGTGCCAACGCACTGCCCGGCGAGTACGCCCTGCCCGGTGGTGGCACCCTCCGCCTGCTGCGCGCCTCCCGCCTCGACATCACCCACGACACCGACACCTTCACGATCATCGGGGCGGCCTGGGATGCGACGGATCCTTCTGTTCAGGTGCACACCCTGCTCAAGCCGATCGAACGCCACCTGCAAGATCGCGGGATGCCTGCCATGCAGGCGAGGCATCAGGCGCGGGTGCTGGCTCGACGCGTCAGCCGGTCCGATGTCGTGCGCCTACGTCAGACTCAGGTCGCCCTGTGGGGTGTCCCCGGGTGCGACCTCGTCCACCGGGCGATCGAGGTTCACCTGACTCGCGTGACCTGACCGACCCTTTCCCAGCAGGCCGCCTACTTCTTCGGGTCTCGCTTCGGCTTCTTGGGGTCAGGAATGGTGCCGAACATCATGTTGCCCATGAGCATGTGCGGCTGCCCCTGTTGCAGTCTCATGCGCAGGAGATCATTCTGAGCCCTGCGCTCCGTCTCCAGGCGGGCCCACTCCTGCCGCCCGAACGCGGACTGTCGCACGTACGCGGGCTGACGGTCGTTCCTCATCGTCCTGTATGCCTGCGCAACAACATCAGCTCGCGCCTGCTTCGCCTGTCGGTAATCGTCCTTCTTCTGCTTCCTGTCCCGCGCGAAGATTCCAGGCTTCCTGGGCTCGGCATCCCAGCCCTCAGCAGGCGCCTGAAGCACTCGGTCTTCCGCAATCGGCGCATTGTTGAACTCGGCGAACTGGTTACGCCCATCCACCGGCCCCTTGAATGCACCCATGCGTCCCCCCGCTCCGTAGAGACCGGCCGTCTGCACCACCTGATCGGTGTCCATGCGGCGCCAGGCACCGCCGAATTCCTGATTCGCGTCGACGTCGAGATTCGGGACCTGCGGATACACCGGCCTTCCATCCACGGTGATCTCACCCCCGTGGGCCAATGCATCAGCGGTCGGAGACCCCGAACCGTCCATGACTCGCTTGGTACCGAAGTCGATGCCCGCCGCCGCCTCACGCTGCCTGTCGAGGAACCTGGCCTGCAGCTGCTTTCGTTGAGCCGGCATCGTTCCGTAGGCCTTGAACAACTTCCTGCGGCTCTCCTTCTCACCGTGCTCCTCCACGTCCCTCGGCAAGTAGTCCGCGGGCTGGTCGTACATGTCATCCCCCAGCCGCATGGCCTCGTCACGATTCTTGAACATGTCGAAGTCGTCGCCCGGCATCTCAAAGTCGGGAAGCCGGAACTGATCATCACCACCGGTATCGAGGCGTCGATCCGGCATCTCCGCGGAGGGGAGGTCGAGGCCCTCGTGCGACGTCGAGACGTCGATCATCCGCTCACCCATCAGGTCACGGCGCGCGGCCATGCGCCGATCAGCCGCACGGATGGGATCTACTGATCGACGGTTGTTCAACTTCCGCTGCATCGCGTCGACCTTCCTCCACGCTGCAGTCGCGGCGTCGGACGTCTCGGCCCCCTGCGCCTGCTGGACCGCCTCGCGCAGTTCCGGGAGGCGCTGCGCTGCACGCTGCGGGTTCGCAGAATTCGCCATCACCGCGATCTCCCGGGGATCCATCAAGCGTTCGTCCCGTCGAACGCCACCCGCGCTGGTGTCGAGGAGCTCGGGTTGCCCCGAAGCCGGCAGCGCCTGGACTCCAGGGTTCCGCAACATCGCGGGAGCGCCCTTCTCCTCCTCCTCCATCATCGCCCACTGTCCATCCACGCCTCGTTGCATGAATGCACGCCCCTGCACCGGCGCCCGTTGGGGCTGCTGAGCCTCGGGCTCTCCGACCTTCTCCTCCTCAATGAGTCCGGGCCCGTCAACCTGGTTGACGTCCTCATCCGTCATCACGAGGCCCATGAGCGTCGAGCGTCGGGGGTTGCTAGGTCTGCGCACCACCGTCTCCCGCAGCTCCGACACCTCGCTCTCCGAGGAATCCTCCAGATGCGCGAATGGATCCACCGCGCCGGGACCCTGCCCAGCGCCGGCCTTTCGGTACTCAGACATGTCGAGGTAGTAGAGCTCGTCCCCATCAAGCCCGTCGGGGTAGTCATTGCGATCGGGCTTGCGCGGTCCCTGCCCCCCGCCCCCCTGGGGACGGGAGCGATCACCGATCGACCCCTCACGATCGAACATGGGGCCGACGTCACGGTCGTCGCCCCCGACGTTGTCGGACATCAGTCCGCTGGACTGCTGATCGTCCGCAAGCTGCTTCTCGTCCTCAGGCTGCTGGTGACCCTGATCTCCTTCGGAGATGTCACTGTCCTGCGACTCGCCGCCAGGACCTCCGCCGCCAGGACCGCCACCGCCAGGACCTCCGCCGCCTGGACCACCACCGCCCGGGCCGCTTCCCGCAGCCCCAGCCAAGCGCGCATCCCTGACCTTCGCCCGCAACAGCTGGTAGGCCAGATCGATGTCACCTGCCCTTCGCGCCACCTTCTCGTTCGGGTTGGCGCCTACGCCCGCACTGAGGAGGCGACGCATGTCGGCAGCGCTCACACCCTGGGCCGCGGCCTGCTGGGCGCCTTCCTGCTGCATGCGTGCGACAGCGGGAGCCTTGAGCTCCTGCGCCTTCTGCCTGCGCTCGGCCTCGAGCTCTTCCTCGGTCTTCGGGGCTGGTGCCGGCGCCTTCTTGGTGAAGAGGCTCTTGATCCAAGAGCCCCCCTTCTTCATGCCCTTCCACGCCTGCTTGCCCAGCCAGCCGATGCCCTTCGCGCCCCACGCGGCGAGCTTGAAGGGTGCCTTGACCGCACCCACCAGCCCATGCCCGACACCCTTGAGCAGCTTCCCGGCGAGCCCGACCGTGTTGTCGTAGGCGAACCGACCCCACGTTCGCTTGCGCCGGCCGAGCACATCCGCACTCCCCTGCTTCTCCGGCAGGTAGCCGCGCTCCAGCACGTCATCCATGCGTGCGGAGACCTTCTCAGGAGCCTGACCAGCCTGGCTGTCATCGCTCCCCTGCGACGAGTCCTCCTCGCTGATCGACGACAGGCCGTCACTCTGCGAGTCGTCCTGAGCCTCGTCGATCAGTTGCCGGAAGGACGTGTCGACGAAGCCGCTCGCGTCGCCCTTGGGCTGGATGCCCTCGTCGTCCTGACTGACGTCAAGCAGCTTCTTTGCCGCTAGAGGATCGGGCTGGAACCCGCGGTCGTTCTCGTCGTCGTAGCGCGCCCACTCCTCGATCTCCGACCCCGTGCCGGAATGCCGAGATGGGTCGACGCCGCCCTTGCCATCACCCAGCCCCGCAAGTGCGCGCTGCTGGTTGGCGACACCGGGCGTGATGGCCCGGAGCCTCGCGTTCGTCGTGACGTTGTCCCCAGCCAACTGGGCGGCCTTCAGCTCGCTCACTTGACGGTCGTTCTCCTCCAGGGCTGCCTTCTCGTCCAGATCCTGGCGGAGGTCATCGAAGGACTCGGAGGTCTCGGTGGAATCCTGTGGCCCTCCCTGGGCATCCGGGTCCGGCACGTCGACGTTCGCTTCGGGAGCAACGTCCGGGCGGGAGTGGCCGTAGAAGGCGTTCCAGGTGTCCTTGTTGTCCTGGGCCTTGCCCAGCCCCTCGGGATCGACCTGATTTCGAATCATGTCCGCACCCGTTTGGACACC
The DNA here is from genome assembly GCA_964537955.1 of uncultured Actinomyces sp. Classification (GTDB taxonomy): domain Bacteria; phylum Actinomycetota; class Actinomycetes; order S36-B12; family S36-B12; genus Mxb001. Next base: position 3,651 of record CAZICY010000051.1, read on the forward strand.
ACGCCCGAGCTCCTCCTTCGCGTGGAGCACCGCCTTCTTGCCCGCCTCGCCGATGCTGATCAGCGGCGCCGCCAGCGGTCCAGCGGATGCCATGAGGCCTCCCTGAACGGCCTTGACTCCCTGACCGACTCCGGTGTTCACGGCGAAGTCCGCGATCTTGGCTCCGTAGGCAGCGCCGTACCGACCGTCCCGCACCATGCGATCGGTGTTGAGAGTCCCCTCGAGCAAGCGACCTGTACCGGCCATGAAGTCGACCGGCTTCAGCTTCTTCTGCATCGCGCGACCTTCTTCGGTCTCCTCGCGATAGCCGTCACCACCTCGTGCAGCGAACTCCGCGGGCGTCAAACTGCGCATGCCGACGGCGTCGGGCTCGACGTAATCCTGGTCTCCATACGAGTCGGCGAGCGCCCGTTTGGCCTCCGGGTTGTTGAGAGTGTTCACACGGTCGATGTCTCGACGCTTCGGGTCGTTGCGGAAAATCTCATCGCCCTGCACGCGGTCACCGGGGTCGGACTCTCCGTCCCCGGGATTGGCTCCGGGACTCAGATCCGCTGCCTGGGTGAGATTCCACGCCTCCTTGCCGATGAGCATGCCCTTCTTGGGCACGAATGCAGGCTTGCTCTTCGTCCCGTTGAAGAGACCAAGCGGCTTCTGCGGGACGAACCCCTTGTCGTTGAGGTAGGCGGTCTTCTCCATCGACAGCTCATTGAGCGGACGAACACCCTTCTTCTGGTTCGCCTTCGCAAGTCGCTGCGCACTGAGGGCAGCGGCCGCACCCCGCTGCCACATGCTGTTGACGGCCTGCTTGCGCATTCCCCCGGCTTCGGCCTGCATACTCTGATGGTCCTCGGCGGCTTCCGCATCCCACGGGTCATAGCCCTCACCGCCGATTCGGTTCTGAAGCAATTTGGCGCCCTCACGCTCGCGACGGCTCTGCTGGAACAGCAGCATGCGATCGCGGAGGTCCTCCTTCTCGTGCGTGTTGACGTCCGAGAGGTCCTTGCCCTCATTGCGCTGGTACTGACGGATCTTGAGCAGGCCACTCGCCAGCTTGACGGCCTGCGCCGTCTTCACCGGGTTGCCCTTGATCCCGAGGGTGTCGATCTCCTTGTGAACATTGGAGATGCCCTCAGCAACGCCCTGAAACGCCTGCTGCTCGGGCGCCAACGCCTCGAGGAGGTTGTCCATCCCTTCGCGCATACCGGGGATCGCATTCCCCAGCGCATCGGCGAAGTTCGGGAGGTCCGTGCCCAGCGCGACACCACCGTCCTTCACGTCCTTGAACTTGTCGAGACCATGCACCGCCTGATCGAGGACTTCGGTGGTTCCGTCAATGAACTTGCTGCGCGACGGCCCGGCCTTCTTGTTGACAGGCGCAGCCGGGGCCTGCGCCACGTGCCGGGGTGCTTGCGGTACCTGCTGCTGGACCGCTTGCTGCTGTATCAGTGGCTGCGCCTGCTGCGGTACCTGCTGCTGGGCCGCAGGCCGAACTGGCTGCTGCCGTGCGGGCGGAGGCAGCAGCCCGCCGCCCTCATCCGAGGAGTCGAGGATCAGACGTCCTGGCTTCTGCCCAGCAGGAGCGGGAGGGTTTCGGCGCATGGCGCGACGTTCCGCGCGCATCTCACGCGCACGCTCTTCCTCAGGAGCGACGACAACCGTCGGATCGATCATGCGAGCAACTTTTCGGCCCCGGGAGTCCTTGTAGTAGCCGAAGATCGCTTCGTCGTCGGCGGGATAGGAGTCGCGGCCGTCGGACCGGCGATCGGTGAGCTTGTCTTCTTCCAGGTCAAGGCTCATCTGCGACACTGGTCATCACCTCCCTCCCGGCGGCAGTACCCGGCCAGGCGCCCCCAGCCTAAGTGGCGCGAGCCCGCTCCTCACCCCCCTGAACGGACGTGCTCGTGATGAGACCGCTGACCCCCGGATCGGGGGGTTCGCGCCTACGCCGACGCCGCCTACCCTGAGGGGGCCGATCCGCCACGGGGCGGGTCGGCGTGGCCGCCAGCACCGGAAGGGGAATCGTGTCCTTCGTGCGTAGGCGGTCAAGCCGAGCGCTGTCTCTCGCCCTTGGCGCCGCACTGGTCGGCGGGATCCTCTCGATGGCCCCGGCCGGCAACGCGGCTCCCGACGACGGAGCCGGCACGCAGCGCGCGACCGTCACGTTTCCGGCCCGAACGTCGACCCTGACCGATGACGCCCGGGCCGACCTCGCAGCCCTGATGGGGCGCATACCCCCGGACGCCACCGCAACGGTGACCGTGTCCGCCGCTGTGCCCAGGGGCCGTACCGCTCCCAAGGTCGAATTGCTCGCGGTGAGGCGCGCCGAGGCCACCGCGCGCGCCCTGCGTCGCATGCCGGACCCGGACGACCGGATCGGCCGTGTGCGGGTCGCGCCGCCGCGCACCGTGGCACGTCCTGTGCTCGCCAATCGCGTGCGCATCGTCGCCAGGTGGGGCGAATCGACCCAGCGGCCGTCCGTCCCCACCGACGTCAACGCGTCCGGCGCACTCCGCTCGATCGTCGTGGCGTGGGAGCGTCCAGAGCGACCAGGAACGGCCGGGGCGCTCACGTACACCGCCTATGCCATTCCCGGGCGGGAGCGACCGGTCGGCTGGACACCCACCACAGGCACCGCATCCTGCTCTGTCGTCGATGCCCTCGGCTGCACGATAAGGGGCGTCACCCTGGGCAGCCCGTACACCGTCGCCGTCGTCGCCGAGAATGCCGCGGGCGAGTCCGACCTCTCGCCCTGGCCGTACGGCCCGGTCGTGCCGTACGGAGGCGACTCCTCCGGCTCCTCCTCAGGAGGGGCGTCCTCGCTGGCCCTTCCAGGACCGCCCGGCACGCCCAGCGCATTGGCCGCTGACCGCGAGGCGGCAGTGAGCTGGACGCAGCCGACCTCTGGTGGTGGGTCGATCACCGGCTACCGCGTGAGCGTCGCCACCAGCAGCTCCGGCCCCTTCACCGACGCAGCGGGCACCTGCTCGCCCGTCACGACGACCGCGAGCACCGCACTGTCGTGCACCGCGGGCGGCCTCACCAACGGCGTGGCGCACTACTTCCGCGTGGCCGCCGTGAACGCTGCCGGCACAGGCGAGGCATCAGCTTCGTCCGCCGCCGTCACCCCGCGCGGCGCTCCGGGCCAGCCGGCCGCACCGAGTGCAACCGCCGGCGACACCGACTCCGTCCTCACCTGGACGGCTCCGTCCGACGGCGGCACCGCGATCACCGGCTACGCCGTGCAGAGATCACTCTTCGGCGGCCCGTTCACCTCGCAGCCCGGATGCACCTCTGCCGCCACGAGCACTGCGGTCACCTGCATCGCCACCGGCCTGGTCAACGGCACATCGGTGCGCTTCCGCATCGCCGCGATCAACGCAGCAGGACAGGGCCCGTGGTCGAACGCAAGCGCAAGCATCACGCCCTACGGAGTCCCCGGCACCCCCGACCAGCCCGAAGCGATCGCGGGAGTCACCAGCGTGACCGTCACCTGGAGCCCCCCGTCGAGCAACGGGTCGGCCATCACGGGCTACACCGTCTCGCAGAAGGCGGGGTCGGGCGGCTCCTACACCGACGTCACCGGCGCCTGCGGCGAGAGCGCCGACTACCCCCGCACGACCGCCTGCACCCTCACCGGCCTGACCGCCGGCACGGAGTACTTCTACAAGGTGAAGGCCACCAACGCCCGCGGCTCCGGCAGCGACTCCGCCGCATCGATCGGCGTCACGCCGACGTCGAGCAGCAGCGCTCCCGTCATCACGGTCGTGCGGGAGGGCAACACCCAGCTGACCGTCGAGTACACCGTCACCGCGTCAGGCAGCGAGACGGTGTGGTCGCGCTACTCCAGCAACGACGGCGGCGCGTGGTCGTCGTGGGACGACTCCAGCAGCACGTCCGGTTCCGTCACCATCACCGGGCTGACCAACGGCACCACCTACGAGGTGCAGCTCGGCCTGGGCACAACAGATCCGCCCACCTACCTGGGGGGCACTGCGGCCGGTCGTCCGCGCACGACACCCAGCGCGCCGGCGAGCGTGAACGGCACGGCGCACGACGGCTACGTCGCCCTCTCCTGGACGGCACCCGCGAGCGATGGCGGGGCAACGATCCTGGGCTACCTCGTCGACGTGGGCACAAGCGCCACCGGGCCGTGGACCGCGGCCAACGGCACCTGCGCGCCTAGCCGCACGTCCTCGACGACGAGCACGTCGTGCAACGCGACGGGGCTGACGAACGGCACCGCGTACTACTTCCGCGTGGCCGCCACCAATGACGCCGGCACCGGGAGCGCTGTTGTCTCGTCGGCTGTGACCCCCGTCGGTTCGCCCGACACCCCCGCAGCACCAACAGCCAACGGCGGCCTCTCCAGCATCACCGTCACGTGGGCGGCTCCTGCCACGAACGGCTCTGCGATCACCGGCTACCGCGTGCAGCGCAGTACCAGCGACCTCGGCCCCTTCGCGAACATCACGAATGGCGCGTGCGTGGCCGCCACCGTCAACGCAAGCACGAGCACGTCGTGCGTCGACAACGACAGCGCGCTGAGCGCCAGCAGTACCTACTACTACCGCGTTGCCGCCATCTCCGCTGCAGGTGACAGCCTCTACTCCGACCGTTCAGGCGGCGCGACCCTGATTTCGGATCCCACCGCTCCCGACATCACGTCGATCACGCCAGGTGATCGGATCCTCAGCATCGCGTTCACGAACTCGGGCTCGCCGACCAACGTGTCGTACTCCCTCGACGGCGGCACGTCATGGTCGACCCGATCACCTGCTTCCGTCATGAGCCCGCTGGTCCTCACCGGGCTCGCGAACGGAACCACCTACGCCGTGCGGATCCGCATGGTCCTGGGCAGCGGATTCAGCAACGAGTCCGATGTCGTGCCCGGCACGCCACGGACCACACCGTCAGCGCCCGCAGCTCCGACGGGCACGGCGGGCAACGGCTCGGTGTCGCTCGCATGGTCGGCCCCGGCCGACGACGGCGGTGCATCGATCACCGGCTACACCGTGCAGAAGTCGACCGACGGCACCACCTACACCGACCAGGCCGGCTGCACGAGCCTCGGCATCGACTTCTCCTGCACCGCCACCGGTCTGACGTCAGGCACGGCCTACACCTTCAAGGTGGCGGCGATCAACGCTGCCGGCACCGGCACGTTCTCGCCCGCCTCGGCGGCGATCACGCCGGTCGCTACGACGTGCGCCGCGGGCGGTACCTGCCAGGTCGGCGACGTCGGTCCGGGCGGCGGCACGGTGTTCTACGTCGCAACCTCGCCACAGTCTTGGGGAACGTACCTGGAGACAGCGCCCAGCAACTGGAACGGCGGCGCCGAACCGCGCCAGGCGTGGGCCAGTGCTCTTGCGACAGCGGCGGCCTACACCGGTGGCGGCCTGACCGACTGGCGCCTCGGCTCGAAGGACGAACTGGTGTTGCTGAGCACGTCGGGGCAGGGCGGGCCGTTCCAGACCCCGGGCTACTGGAGTTCCACCCAGGCCTCCAGCAGCAATGCCATCGTCGTCTCGATGTTCAGCGGCGCCACCACCCAGTGGGCGAAGTCGACGACCCGCTGGGTGCGCCCCATCCGGGCCTTCGGCCCCACCTCGTGAGCCCCTCCGCGTGTCCGTGACTGGCCCCCGTTCAGGGGGGTAGGTCGGGCAGCCTTCCCGGGCCTAGGGTCAGGCCTCATGCCGACGAAGCGGTCCGCCGCCGGGAAGTCCCCCCGCCCCGCCGCGAAGAAGGCGCCCGCGAAGAAGCCTGCAGCACGGACGGGCGCGGCCAAGAAGGCACCGGCCCGCAAGCCGAGCCCGTTGCCGTCTGCCCGTTCGGCACCCGCCGCAGAGGTGGCCGCGCCGGAGGCACCCGCGCCCACGCCGCCCGATCCGGGATGGCTGCCGGCCCTCGAGGTGCTGTACGCGCGAGCCCGCGCCTTCACCGAGGGCCGCGCCCATGAGGCACCGCGTCTAGGCGTCGACGATGTGCCCGGACCTGTGCGCGAACTGCAGGAGGCCCTGCCACTCGACGACATCGACCTGTCGATCCTCATGATCGCTGCGGCCCCCGCCCTGGACATCGCCTTCGAGGAGGTGTTTGCGGCCCTGAACCGCGAGCCCGACGCGGTGGGACCCACCGTCGACACCGTCATGCAGCTGGCCGGCCTCGACGCCCTCGACGGCGCAGACCGCTCGCGGTTCGCCGACACGTCGATCATGCGCGTGCTCAACCTCATCGAGACGGGGCCCACGACGCGGGGCCTGCTGCGCCAGGTGGTCAAGGTGCCCGAGCAGGTCGTGCGCTACCTGCTGGACGACTGGCGCCCGGAGCCGACGACGGTCCGCGCCCTGCGCGTTCCCGAGCGCGACCCCCTGCCATGGGAGCTGCTGCCCGATGTCGAGATCCCCGACACCCTCCCGGCCGTCATGCGTGCACGCGCCG
>CAZICY010000052.1:0-10049 GCA_964537955.1 uncultured Actinomyces sp.
AGCGTCCCCCGCTTCGAGGTGACGGGGCCTGCCGGGACGGGCAAGACCTGGATGGCCATGGAGCAGGCCCGTCGCTGGAGTGAGGCCGGCGAGCGCGTGGCTCTCCTGAGTTACACGCGTGGGGTGGTGGAGTCGATTCGGCGGGCGATGGCCGACCTTCCCTCCGGCTCCTCGCCCGCATGGATCGGCACCTACTTCCAGCTTGCTGCTGCCTGGGGCATTCACGCGCGTGATGGGGATGACTCCGATTTCTGGACGACGCGCGGGCCGCGGGAGATGACGGAGCATGCGCGTGGTCTTGCGGCCTCGTCGCTGTTCACCGCGCTGGTGGTCGATGAGGCGCAGGACTTCGCTGACTCGTGGTGGCCGGCCCTGCTGGCCGCCTGCACGCCGGATGCTCGGATCGCGGTGTTCCGTGATGACGAGCAGGCGGTGTTCACGCAGCGTCGGGGTCGGCCGGACATCGAGCTCGTGCCGCTGCACCTGGAGGAGAACCTGCGCAACGCCACTCAGATCGTCGAGACCTTCCAGCCCCTCGTCGAGGCTGACGTCATCTCGAAGTCCGGCAGCGGCTTTCCGATCGAGTTCGTGCGCTGCGGGACGGACGATGCTCAGGAGGTGGCCGACAGCGTTGTGGAGGAACTCCTCGAGCGACGTGGCTGGCTGCCTGAGCATGTTGCTGTGCTGACCACGCGGCACCGTCACCCTGTGCAGCGTGAGTATGACGGCGACAAGGAGGCCTACTGGAACGACCTGTGGGCCAGCGATGACGTCTTCTATTCCACTGTCGCCGGGTTCAAGGGTCTCGAGAGGCCGGCCGTAGTGCTGACCGTGGACGGCTTCCATGACGACCTCGATCCGCGGGGCGTGCTCTACACCGGCATGAGCCGGGCGCGAGATCTGCTCATTGTCGTCGCTCCCGAGGGGGTTCTCGAGGATGCCGGTGGGAAGAAGTTCCATCGGCGGCTCCTGCACCACGAGAGGACGCTGCCGGAGCGCGGGGGCGACCTGTAAGAGCAAGAGGAGCGGCCACGGGCCTCCTCGTCCCTAGTTTGTGTTCGGCGACGCGAGCCGAGCCCGATCTCGACGGGGAAGATAGCCTCGCCTAGTCGATCGGTCAGGGAGAGAGCGCATGAGTGACTGGATCTCGCACATCGTCATGTCGCCCGGGGCCGATGGAGATCACGGAGGTCGGTGGACGCTCACCGTCACACGGACGAGCGGCGAGAATCCGACGTGGTGGAGTCTCACCCTGGATGAGGATTCCTCGGAGCCGGGGCTGAGGGTCTACCGATCGCAGCCCGACGGGCGGTGCGCCATGGTGATCCTCGAAGCCGATCAGCCCTTCGAGGACGCCGCCACGCACTACGGCCTCGACCTTGCGGTCTTCGGCAGCCCCACTCTCTGGCCGGAGATGCACCGCGACTGGTGCGTCGGCGCCTCCGGCGGGGTTGTCGAGAACGGGTGGGCTTGGGTCCACCACGGCGTCGACGAAGAATTCCCCTTCACGAGGCAGTGACGCTCCTGATTGTTCATCTGCATTCGAGGTGGTGGACTCTTCCCAGGACGGAGTTCACTTCGCCACACTGGCCTTCCCGACAACCGGAGGCATCATGCAGACCGAGATCCGTCACGCACCGGCCTTCGCCGTGGCCCGCCTCATCCTTGCCAACGGCGAGTCAGTCAAGGCCGAGACCGGAGCCATGGCCGCCATGAGCGCCGGGATCCAGATCGAGGCCAAGATGGAAGGCGGGATCTTCAAGGCTCTGAAGCGCAGTGCGCTGGGCGGGGATTCCTTCTTCGTCACCACCTACTCGGCCACGGCCGACAACGACTGGGTCGACGTCGCCGCGAACCTCCCCGGCGATATCGCCATCCTCGATGTGAGCTCAGACCGAGGTGTGGCCGTGACCAAGGGTTCCTGGCTGGCGAACGAGGCCAGCGTCGACATGGACACCAAGTGGGGAGGATCGAAGAATCTCCTCGGAGGCGAAGGGGGCTTCATCGCCCACATGACCGGCCAGGGCAAGGTCGTCGTCGCCTCGTACGGGGCTCTGGACCTGCATACGCTGGCCGCGGGCGAGACCTTCACCGTCGACTCCGGCCACCTCGTGGCCTACGACGATGGCATCGGGATGGTGGCCAAGACTGCAGGCGGGTTCATGAACGCCGTGAAGTCCGGTGAGGGATTCGTGGTGGAGATGACAGGCCCGGGTCGGGTGTGGACGCAGACGCGCAATCCAAGTGGCCTGGTCAACTGGCTGACACAGGTGCTGCCATTCAGCCGCTCCTGATTCTCAGGCCGCCTCAGCTCCTGCCGTCGCCTCATGTCGTTCACGTACCAGCGCACCATCACGTGGGCACCGCGTCAGCTGCAGGAGTGTGCTTGAACGCGGTGCGTTCGGCTGACGCTGCCTGCAGGACGCGTGCGCGAGGGATGAGAACCGCTGCGCCATCGTCCGACCCGCGCACACCGTCGGCCGAGGCCGCGGCCTCCATCATGGGTGCTACGGCCTGACGGCCCACCGCTCCCGGTCGCCGTCGTAGTAGAGCGTCCTGGTGCACACCGCGCCACCCTGGCCACCGTTGTGCCATTGGGCCCATGACAGCGACCAGCCACCTCCGGACACGCCCGCCCAGTTGAGATCCTCGCGGGAGAGCTCACCGCAGGATCCGGACTCCGGGGTGGCGACCTGCTGCATCACATCGGCGGGCAGGACCCGCGCGACACCGGTCGACGGTGCAACGTCCAGCGTCGTGATCACGACGGAGCCGTTGCCGCCGATCGAGGACGGCCCGGTGGCCGATGCGCCATTGGTGCCGGCCGCGAAGGTGGTCGCGGGCTGGCCGGACAACGAGGTGCTCGCGAAGGACCCACCCGCTGCACCGGGGCCACCGAAGCAGTTCGCTCCGCCGCCACCGCCGCCGTAGCCCCCGCCGCCACCGCCACCGCCAAAGTTGCCTCCGCCACCGCCGCCGAAGCCCGCTCCGCCGCCACCGCCGCCGTTGACCGCACCGGTGTTGGCGAACGCCGCTGATGTGCCGCCGTCGGAGTTGCCCCCTGCACCACCACCGAAGCCACCCCCGCCTCCACCCGCGTTGCCCGATGCTGCGGTGCCCGCGCTGGCCCCCGTTCCCCCGATGCCACCGGAGGCGGGACCCGCACACGCGTAGTTGATGACGATCGCACTGCCGTTTCCGCCGGCTCCGCTGTCCGCCAGGTTGCCTCCGTAGGCCACGCCGCCACCGAAGCCGGTGCCGTTCCCGCCGGTGGCCGTCCCGGAAGCCGCACCCGACCCACCGGCGTTCGACTGACCGGCGCCACCGCCACCACCGGCGACGACGGTGACCGACCCTCCAGTCACGCTCGTGGCCGCGCCTCCCATACGGGAGCCGGCCGTTGTCGAACCGCCAACACCGCCACCGCCACCCACCTTGATGGTGAGCACGTCACCCGGGGAGACCGCCTGGTAGGTGGTGACGACCGCACCCGCCCCACCCGCGGCACTCGAGGAGAAGAATCCGCTGTAGCGGGATGCGCCACCTCCGCCGGTGGCGACGATCTCGATGCCGTAGACCGCGGCAGGCACGGTGTAGGTCTGCACCGTGGAGCCGGCGTAGCTGAAGGTGGTCGTCACCGGCGCAGCGTTCGCGGGGCTCGCCATCGTCAGGGCCACTGCTCCGACGGCGGCGGACATCACGCCGGACAGGTAGCGACGCACGCGGGTGTGCGGAGAGGGCTCGGCGAGCACGAGTACTCATTCCGTCCGGGCGCCCTCGACCCCCTAGCGCATCGCGAGACTAGCGGTGACCGCACCCTTTCGCGCGACGGCGACCCCGCCTGACCTGCCTCGCGCATCAGCCCGCCCAGCGGCGGGATCCCACCGTCCTGGAGGGGCGTCCGCCGTCGCGCTCACCGACGCACGGTTGCGGGCAGGTTGATCGACCGCACTAGGCCATCAGCCCCCGTGCCGTTGACCTGCAGGATGAACGCTCCGGCCCTCCGCGCACGCACGGAGACCTTGCCCTGGAGCGAGCCCTGCGCATCCGTCATCAGATAGCCCAGATCCAGCGGGCGGGCACCGGGCGGGCCGGCGTTGGGCTGCGGAACGAGGAAGACGCGTACTGGTGTCGACGACGCGTAGCCGCGTGACGAGAGCTGGATCCCCGGCGGCAAGACCCGTCGCTCGCGGGTCTGGGCCGCGGACTGCGTGATGGTGAGTGTGCCGTCCTTCGGTGCCAGGTACGCGCCGCTCGAGGATTGGGAGCGCACCGCCGAGGTGATCGGACCCGTGCGCACGGTCATTCCCTGCTGCCACACCGTGAGGTTGCTCTTCTGGGGCAGTCCGTTCACGATGACGATCGCCTTGCCGGGGGGCACACCCTTCGACAGCGCAGGCACTCGGCTCGGCCGTACCTCGCCCGCGTCCTGCAGCTGCTCGGCGGTCGGCCCGGTCGCGATCGGAGCCGGCGTGGGTGTCGGCGTCGCAGCCGGGGTGGCGGTGCTTGTCGGAGTGGCGGCAGGTGCGGGTGGCGCGGGACATGGGCGCTGGGTCACGGCTACCGTCCCGACACTGCCCCAGCCGCCGACACCATCGACGGTGATCGCGTAGGTGCCGGACGCGAGATCGCAAGGCGCCGAGGCGGTGATGCTCGTCGAACTGGTGCGCGTGTAGGAGACCGGGGTGGATCCGAGCTTCACGCCTCCGGTGCGGGGCACACCAATGAAGCCCGTCCCCGTGATCGTGAAGGAGCCGTTCGACGACGCGGCCGTGCTGACCGCGCCCGTCGGTGCATTCCAGGTCCACTTACCGACGTTCTTCAGGTTCCACTGATAGGGAAAATAGCCTCCCGGAAAGAGTCCCTGAGCGTTGGTATTGAAGTTACCACCGACATAAACGTCCGGGCCCTTAACGACGAATGCCTTCACCTCCCCCGAGAGCCCGTTGTCGTTCGTGCCAGTGCCCCACTGGAAGGGGATGAACTGCTCAATGCCAGAGTCCCAGACGGTGACGCACCGCAACGGTCCGCCCGGCGCGCACGGGTTAGCACTCCCAGCGACGGAGCCATCCGCCGCGAAGGTCCCACCGACGTAGAGAAGTCCGCGCTCCTCATCGGTTGCCATGGCCCTCACCGATGTTGGTATTCCAGAGGTGCTCGAGCTGAGCCCCGGCCCTACCGGCTCCCACGTCGACCCATTCCACGAGACGAGGTTCTTGAACGAGCCGGTCCCGCTTCCGTTCCGATCGAAGATGCCACCCGCGTACACCGTGCCATTCAGCAGAGCCAGGGCATCAACTCGACCAGGGTGGGATGGGCCGTTCTTCAGCCCCGAACTCATCGGCGACCACGAGTTTGCCTCACCGAAGGGGCCGCGTGCGACTCCCATTCCATTCAGAACACCCGAAGTGACCGGTGGCCCCGGACTGTAGCCGCCCTCAAAATCGCCACCGACGTAGACGTTGCCGGTGCCGTCCGTCAGAAGCGATTGGACGAGGCTATTAAAGGATCCCCCCACACCGGGGGCCGTGAAGGAGCCACCCGCAGCCGACCACTCCACCAGACCCCCAAGTTCCTGCGCCTCGCCTCCCGCCCACGAAAAACCACCCGATGCGATGAGGGTGCTGCCACCCAGGGCCGCGAGGTTCTGCACCTTGGCCCCAGAAGCCGGAAGATACGCGGCGAACGCAGGCGGCGTACTGGGATCACTCTGCCAAGTGCTTGCCGGTCGCGTCAGCAAGGAGAAGCCGGTGATGGTCTGGGGCGTTGTCGCCATCTGGAGAGCATTGCTTGCGGAATCTGTACTCGTCAGGACGAAGGCGTAGCGACTGCCGCTCGTGATGTTGAGTGGGTTGACGAAATTCACCGACCCCCTGCCCCAATAGGGCGCTAACGGAAAGGGCGCCGAATCTGGGCCGACCGGCACCTCCGTGAAATCCATGGCCTGAGTGACCAGAGGGGAGCCGGTGGGCGTGCCGTCCACGCCTGCTGCGTAGATCGCTGCTGTCACATTGGTGGGGTTGCTGGTCTGGCTCTTGACACTGAGTTGGACTTCAAGCCGCACGAGAGGACCACTGCTCGTGGCGACGAAGCTTCCCCCCACAGTTGCAGCGGTTGAGGGCAACTCAACGACAGCGGGGGTCGCCGTCAGAGTAGACACAAAGGGCCCAGACGAAGGAGGCTCGAAATAGGCGGCGAAGACAGGCGGGGATTTCGCACTGATCTGCGGGTCGTCTGCCGGCCCCGTCAGCCGGGAGATGCCCGAGACTGTCGTGGGCGTCGTCGCCATCAGGAAGGCATTGCTTACGGAATCTGTGGTCGACAGGACGAAGGCGTAGCGACTGCCGCTCGTGAGGACGGGTCCGCCCGTGAAGTCCACCGTAGCGGTGCCCCAGTTAGGACTTGTCGGATTCGTCGACGCGCCTGCGCCGACCGGCACAGCCGTCACATTCATGGCCTGAGTGACCAGAGGGGAGCCGGTGGGCCTGCCGTTCACGTCTGCTGCATAGATCGCTGCTGTCACGTTGGTGGGGTTGCTGACTTGGTTAGCGGCGCCGAGCCGGACCTCAAGCCGAGCGAGACGACCACCACTCGGGGCGGCAAAACTTCCCCCCACGATCTCAGCAGTTGAGGGGAACATACTGATGGCGACTTCTTCGTACAGGGTGCTCGCGGTCTCTGAAGCGCGCATGACACCCCCGCCCGGCAGGGGGCTCCACGAGGATCCATTCCACGACGCGAGACAGTTCAGGTCGGGTCCGGAGACTGTGCACTTCTTGTCTCCTTGACCATGGACGTTGTCGAACATGCCCCCGACATAGAGCTTGTCCCCCATGACCACCATGGCATCGACGGTGTTGTTTAGGCCGCCCCCCACCGGCTCCCAGGGCGAGGTGGGCGAGCCAAGGGGCTGCCGGGCAATGCAGCGCAGGGGCGTGGTGGGGACGGACGCGACGTCCGAGCAGTTGGCGAGAGGGTCGGGGTCGAATCCCGGGCCGTTGAAGATTCCACCGGCATACAGGTACCCGTCGTACTCGGCCAAGGCGTAGACCGCATTGTTAAGGCCGGGCTTCAGCCAGTCGAACTGCCCGGATGAGACGGCCGTCGTCCCCAAGGGCGTCCACGCCCCGAGGATCGCCTGCGTGACTGACTGAGGGGCCACATCGGATGGCGCACTCGCCTGCGAGGTTGGAGCAAAGCCGAGGAGGAGCGCTGCCGTGGCGACGAGGGGAAGGGGACTTCGTCGAATGCCCGACTTGGGAGCACCAGCTTTTCTCACTCTCACCTTGTGATGGTAGGGCACAGCCTGCGCTCCGAGCCGAGTCTCTGGGCGCGAATCAGCTGGCTCTTCTACGACACGATCATCCGCTGGGCACCGGTGTTCCGCCGCAGGAACGCCGGGACACCACAACCGTGCTTCACAACGGTTGCGTCCTGTAGCCCCCGCGTTGCAGGCCTATTCACGCGTCCCTACCCTGAACTGCGCACCCTGCGCAGGAGGCGAGGAACGACGTGGTGGCGCAGAGCTCGTTGCCGGATCGTGCACGCGTGGTGATCATCGGTGGAGGGGTCATCGGCTCCAGCATCGCCTACCACCTCGCCGATCTCGGCTGGACCGACATCGTCCTGCTCGAGCAGCACGAGCTCACGGCGGGCACGACCTGGCATGCGGCGGGTCTCATCACCGTGGCAGGGATGACGAATCCGACCAGCCTCGCGTTCTACCAGCAGTCACGCGACCTGTATCCACGTCTGGAGCAGGAGACCGGGCACTCCACCGGGTGGCGAGAGGTCGGGCACATCGGCGTGGCCGCCAACCCCCAGCGGCGCGAGGCCCTGCGTCGCGAGGCGGCCTGGATGGGCGGCCATGGCATCGACTACTTCGAGCTCTCGCCACGCGAGCTGGCCGACATCTGGCCCCTGATGCGCACCGACGACCTGGTGTCGGGATTCTTCACGCCCACTGATGGTCGCGCGGATCCCGTGGGCGTCACGGTGGCACTCGCCAAGGGGGCCCGGCAGCGGGGCGCCACGATCATCGAGGGTGTGCGCGTCACGGGGGTCACCACCCGCGAGGGTCGGGTCGTGGGTGTGGAGACCGACCACGGCCCGGTCGAGACCGAGATCGTCGTCAACGCTGCCGGGATGTGGGCGCGGCAGCTCGGCGAGCTCTCCGGGGTGACGATCCCCCTCCAGGCTGCCGAGCACTACTACCTGATCACCGACACCGTGCCCGGGATGGACCCCGACCTCGCCGTCATCGAGGATGCCGACCGCTACGGCTACTACCGGCCCGAGGGCGACGGGATGCTCGTCGGCCTGTTCGAGCCCGATGGCGCCGCCTGGTCAGTCGATCAGGTACCCGACTCGTTCGCCTTCGGCACCCTCCCGCCCGACTGGGAGCGCATGGGCCCCTTCCTCGAGAAGGCGATGGGTCGCGTGCCGATGCTCGAGGGCCTCGGCATCCGAACGTTCTTCTGCGGGCCGGAGTCGTTCACCCCCGACCTGCATCCGATGATCGGCCCCGCGCCGGAGATCGACGGCTACTGGGTGGCGGCCGGCATGAACTCCCTCGGCATCCTGTCGGCTGGCGGCGTCGGAAGCGTCATGGCCGCCTGGATCGTCGACGGTGTTCCACCCGTCGACGTCACCGGCTTCGCCGTTGATCGCGCGGCGCTGCACGAGATTACGCCGCGGTTCCGCTCCGAGCGCGTGGTCGAGCAGCTGGGCGCATCGTTCGGCGACTCGTGGTTCCCGACCTGGAAGCAGCACACCGCGCGCAACGTTCGACGATCCGTCCTGCATGACCGTCACGTCGCCGCCGGTGGCCACTTCAACGCCTCTGTCGGGTGGGAGTTCCCCGAGTGGTTCGACGAGCCCGGTCATCCCGTCGAGATCACGCCCGGCTTCCATCGACAGGGGTCGTTCGACCTGATCCGGCGCGAGCACGAGGCCGTGCGCGAGCACGTCGGGATCCTCGACGTCACGCTGATGGCCAAGTTCCGGGTGCAGGGGCCGCACGCCGCCGCCGTGCTCAGCCGCCTTTCGGCCAATGACGTCGCCCGCGAGGTCGGCCGGCTCACCTACACACAGTGGCTCGATCCGCGAGGCGGCATCGTCGCCGACCTCACCGTCACCCGCCTTGGCGAGGAAGACTTCCTCGTCGTCGCCAGTGACCTCATCCACCGTCGCATCGAGCCCGCCATCCGACGGGAGTGCCGCCCCGGCGAGACCGTCGTGGTCACCGACGTCACCTCCGCGTACACCCTGCTCTCGGTGCAGGGGTCGAAGTCACGGACTCTGCTCGCGCGCCTCACCGACGCCGACCTCTCGAACGACGCCTTCCCCTACCTGACCAGCCAGAGCATCACCGTCGGCTACGCCCCCGTGATCGCCTCGCGCGTGACCTACGTCGGAGAACTCGGCTGGGAGCTCTACATCCCTACCGAGTATGCGCAAGGCCTGTATGACGAACTCCTTTCCGCGGGAGCGGATCTCGGCGTTCGACCCGTGGGCATGGCCGCGATGTCGAGCCTGCGCCTGGAGAAGGGCTATCGCGACATCGGCGTCGACATCGACAACCTGGACACCCCGCTCGAGGCCGGGCTCGGCTTCGCCGTCGCCTGGGACAAGGCCGGCGGATTCGTGGGTCGCGATGCACTGCTCGCCGCGAAGGCCCTCGGCGCCCCGCGCCAGCGAGTCGTGCCGATCCGGCTCACCGACCCCCAGTGGGATCTCTTCGGCAACGAGCCCGTGCTTCTCGACGGTAAGTGGGTCGGCTACGTGCGGGCTGCGGCATTCGGTCACACCATCGGCGCGGCCGTCGGCCTCGCGGAAGTTGCGGCGCCCACGGGAGTGGATGCCGAGTGGCTCACGGGCCACGAGTTCACCGTCCGCACCGGGCACGGCGACCTTCCCGCGGTGCTGCAGATCCCGCCCTTCTACGACCCGCAGCGCCTGCGCATCCTCGACGCGGAAGGCCTGACCGATCACTGAGGGACGGGATGTGTTCACCGTGCCGGTCACCTTCGTCATCGCTGTCGAGGGGA
>CAZICY010000053.1:0-9679 GCA_964537955.1 uncultured Actinomyces sp.
CCACTGGTCCGGGTCCGCCCGGATACATCGCGCACCCACCCCGCCAGGGGAGGGCCGTCGGTCCCGGCTCGCCGGGATGGCCCGACCGGGTGCCAGGAGCCGCCGCCAACCGGCGTCGGCATGGAACCGACAGCGGTCGGCACAGCCGGCCGCGCCCAAGGAGTGCCCCATGGCCGTCGTCACGATGCGCCAGCTGCTCGAGAGCGGTGTCCACTTCGGACACCAGACCCGACGCTGGAATCCCAAGATGAAGCGCTTCATCTTCACCGAGCGCAATGGCATCTACATCATCGACCTGCAGCAGTCGTTGTCCTACATCGACAACGCCTATGAGTTCGTCAAGGAGACCGTCGCCCGCGGCGGCACGATCCTCTTCGTCGGCACCAAGAAGCAGGCCCAGGAGCCCATCGCCCAGCAGGCGACTCGCGTCGGCATGCCCTACGTCAACCAGCGCTGGCTCGGCGGCATGCTCACCAACTTCAACACGGTGCACAAGCGGCTGCAGCGACTCAAGGAGCTGGAGGGTCTTGAGACCGATCCGGCCGCGGCGGGCATGACCAAGAAGGAGCTCCTCGTGCTCGATCGCGAGCGCGTCAAGCTCGACCGCACGCTCGGCGGCATTCGCGACATGGCGAAGCTGCCCAGCGCCGTGTGGGTCATCGACTCCAACAAGGAGCACATCGCGGTCGGCGAGGCCAAGAAGCTCGGCATCCCGGTGATCTCGATCCTCGACACCAACTGCGATCCCGACGACATCGACTTCCCGATCCCGGGCAACGACGACGCGATCCGCAGCGTCACCCTGCTCACCCGCGTGATTGCGGATGCCGTGGCGGAGGGCCTCATCGCTCGCGCGGGCCGCGCCGCAGCCGCTGATGGCGATGCCGTCGAGGTCATCGTCGAGGAGCCGCTGGCCGAGTGGGAGCAGGAGCTCCTGGCTGGCGGCGGCGCGATCGAGGCCACTGCCATCACCACCACCGAGACCGAGGGATAGGGATGTCGACGATCACGGCAGCCGACGTCAAGAAGCTCCGCGACCTCACCGGCGCGGGCATGATGGAGTGCAAGAAGGCCCTGGAGGAATCCGGCGGCGACATCGACAAGGCCATCGAGTCCCTGCGCATCTCCGGTGCGGCCAAGGCGGCCAAGCGCGGAGCGGAGCGCACCGCGGGCAACGGCCTGGTCGTCTCCCAGGACAACGTCATGGTCGAGCTCCTGTGCGAGACCGACTTCGTCGCCAAGAGCGAGGACTTCCAGGCTCTCGCGGGCACGATCGTGGCCACCGCGTCCCAGCTGCAGGTCGGCGATCAGGCGACCCTGGCGCAGCAGATGATGACCGATGGCCGCACCGTCGACCAGGCGATCTCCGACCTCGCCGGGATCATCGGCGAGAAGCTCGAGCTCGGTCGCGTCGCCATGCTCACGGCGCCGGTCGCCGTCTACATGCACAAGCGCGCCTCTGACCTGCCCCCGCAGGTCGGCGTCATGGTGTCCTACACCGGTAGCGAGGAGGACGCCCGCAACGCCGCCATGCAGGTCGCAGCCATGCGCCCGACCTACGTCACGCGTGACGAGGTGCCCGCAGACGTCGTCGACAACGAGCGTCGCATCGCCGAGGCCACGGCCAAGGAGGAGGGCAAGCCCGAGGCGGCGCTGCCCAAGATCGTCGAGGGGCGCCTCCAGGGCTTCTTCAAGGAGTCGGTCCTGCTCGAGCAGCCCTCCGTCATCGACAGCAAGAAGACCGTCGGCCAGGTCCTCGCGGATGCCGGGACCACGGTGACTGCCTTCGCCCGCTTCGAGGTCGGGCAGGGCTGAACCCCCGGGACCTGCGCACGACCGACAGGCCGGGACGCTACGGTCGGGGCCATGGGAGGGCCGGTGTCTGAGGGCGGGGAGTCCCGACAGGGCGTGCCCCGTCCGTCCGCCGGGCTGGTCCAGCCGTCGCTCGAGGGAACGATCGACACCTGGCCCGAGGCGCCCGAGGGCGGATGGGACCGCGTGCTGCTCAAGCTCTCGGGCGAGGCCTTCGCGGGCGACGGCGATCTGGGTGTCGACCCCGATGTCGTGCAGTCCATAGCCCGCCAAATCGCGGGAGTGGTGCGCTCGGGCACGGAGGTGGCCGTCGTCATCGGCGGCGGCAACTACTTCCGCGGCGCTCAGTTGTCCCAGCGCGGCATGGACCGGGCGCGCGCGGACTACATGGGGATGCTCGGCACCGTCATGAACTGCCTGGCGCTCCAGGACTTCCTCGAGAAGCAGGGCGTCGAGACGCGGGTGCAGACGGCGATCACCATGGGACAGGTGGCGGAGGCCTACGTCCCGCGCAGGGCCATCCGCCACCTCGAGAAGGGTCGCGTGGTCATCTTCGGCGCGGGCCTGGGGGCCCCCTACTTCTCCACCGACAGCACGGCCGCGCAGCGCGCCCTGGAGATCGGCGCGCGGATCGTCCTCATGGCCAAGGCGGTGGACGGAATCTACGACGCCGATCCGCGCACGCACCCCGACGCCCGGCGCTTCGAGCGTCTGTCCTACGACGACGTGCTCGCGCGCGACCTCAAGGTCGCTGACGCAACGGCCATCAGCCTGTGCCGCGACAACGACATGCCACTCCTCGTCTTCGACCTTCTCGTCGAGGGCAACATCGCCCGCGCCGTGCGAGGTGAGAGGATCGGGACGCTGGTGACGCGCACCGATGGAGACTCCGGGAAGGACAGGACGTGAGCGAGCAGGTCGACGAGATCCTCCTCGAGGCCGAGGAGAAGATGGAGAAGGCCGTCGAGGTTGCGCGCGATGACTTCTCCACGATCCGCACCGGGCGCGCCAACCCGGCGATGTTCGCCAAGGTCATGGTCGACTACTACGGCACCTTGACACCCGTCAACCAGCTCGCCTCCTTCGCGTCGCCCGAGGCTCGCATGATGATCGTGACGCCCTACGACAAGAGCTCCCTCGCGGCCATAGAGAAGGCCATCCGCGATTCCGACCTCGGCGTCAACCCGACCAACGACGGCAGCATCATTCGCGTCGTCCTCCCTGCTCTCACCGAGGAGCGTCGCAAGGAGTACATCAAGGTCGCCCGGCAGAAGGCAGAGGATGCCCGCATCTCGGTGCGCAACATCCGGCGCCATGCCAAGGAGGCCATGGAGAAGATGGTCAAGGACCACGAGGTCGGCGAGGACGACGTCAAGCGCGGCGAGAAGCACCTCGAGGAGGTCACGCACAAGACCGTCGCCCACATCGACGAGATCCTCAAGCACAAGGAAGCCGAGCTCCTCGAGGTCTAGTCGATGACCGAGACCCCTGGGGCGCAGGATCCGGCTCCCACCCCTAGTCGCGCGGGGCGCAACCTGCCCGCGGCCATTGCCTCAGGAGTCGTGCTCGCGCTCCTCGTCGTCGTGAGTCTGGTGTGGATCCCGTGGCTCTTCGGCGTCCTCGCCGCGGCAGCCCTCTGCCTGGCGATCCACGAGCTCACGACGGCCTTCGCCGTCGCCGGCATCCGCGTGGCGCGCACGCCCGTCTACGCCACGACGCTCGTGGGCATGGCGGCGGCGTACGTCTGGGGCACGGAGGCGCTCCTGGTCACGATCGGGGCCGGTGTCGTCGCGGTGCTCATCTGGCGCATCCGCCGGGGGACCGATGGCTACCTTCGCGATGCGAGCGCAAGCGTCTTCCTGCTCGGCTACATCTCGCTCATGGCGGGCTTCGCCATGCTCATGCTCGCCGCCCCCGACGGCCCCTGGCGCATTGTCGTCTTCATCCTGCTCACCATCGGCAACGACATCGGCGGGTATGCCACCGGAGTGCTCTTCGGCCGTCACGCCATCGCTCCTCAGGTCAGTCCCAAGAAGTCCTGGGAGGGGTTCGCCGGCTCGCTGGTGGTGCAGTGCCTCATCGGCGTCGCGGCGTTCATCTGGGTGTTCCAGGCTCCGTGGTGGCAGGGGCTCATCATGGGCGCCGTCCTCACGGTCACCGCGACGGCGGGAGACTTCGTCGAGAGCGCCATCAAGCGCGATATCGGCGTCAAGGACATGGGCAGCCTGCTGCCCGGCCACGGCGGGATCATGGACCGCCTCGACTCCCTGGTCATCAACGCCTTCGCCGCCTGGGCGCTCTTCGCGCTCTTCCTCGGCCAGGGCTGATGCGACACTGGTCTCATGCCCGCGCCCGGTGAGCTCACCCTCGAGGCGCCCCGCAGGGGGCGCCCCCCTGTGCACCTGGCCGACCTCGACATGGCCGGTCGCCGGGAGGCGATGACGGACTTGGGGCTGCCGGCCTTCCGCGCCGACCAAGCATCGCGGCACTACTTCGGGAGGCTGGAGCCCGACGCTTCGACGTGGACCGACTTCAGCCCGTCCGATCGCGACCGCGTCGCCGAGGCCCTCCTGCCGGACCTGCTCACTCCGGTGCGCGAGATGTCGTGCGACGACGGGGCGACCGTCAAGATGCTGTGGAAGCTCCACGACGGCTCGCGCGTGGAGTCGGTCCTCATGGGGTATCGCGATCGGGTGACCATCTGCGTCTCCAGCCAGGCGGGGTGCGGGATGAACTGCCCCTTCTGCGCCACCGGACAGGCCGGCCTCACGCGCAACCTGTCGACGGCCGAGATCGTCGCGCAGGTCATCGCAGGGTCCCGACTGGTGCGGTCCGGCGACTTCCCCGGGAGCCGCGACCGGGTGAGCAACGTCGTCTTCATGGGCATGGGGGAGCCGCTTGCCAACTACCGATCCTTGATGGGCGCGATCCATCGGATGGTCGATCCCCTCCCCGAGGGGCTGGGCATGTCGGCGAGGGGCATCACCGTCTCCACCGTCGGCCTGGTCCCGCGCATGCGCGAACTCGCGACCGAGGGCCTGCCCCTGCGCCTCGCCGTCTCGCTGCATGCCCCCGACGACGAGCTCCGCGACACCCTGGTGCCCATCAACACGCGATATCCCGTCTCCGAGGTCCTCGACGCGGCGTGGCACTACGCCGACGTGACCGGCAGGCGCGTGAGCATCGAGTACGCCCTCATCAAGGACGTCAACGATCAGCGCTGGCGCGCAGAGCTGCTCGCCAGGCGCCTGCGCGGACACCTCGTGCATGTCAACCTCATCCCGCTCAACCCCACCCCGGGATCGGCCTGGACTGCTTCCGAGCCCGAGGACGAGCGCGCCTTCGTGCGTGCGCTCCAGGAGGCGGGCGTCCCCGTGACGGTGCGCGACACCCGGGGCCGCGAGATCGACGGGGCCTGCGGGCAGCTTGCCGCCGCGACCCCCTGACTGCGCAGGCGTGCGCTAGCGTCACCGCTATGGCGCTCGCAGGCGAGTCGGCCGCCAATGCCGGCCAGGCCGCGCACGCGCGCAGCCTTGACGATCCTGTCGCCTTCTGGGGCGACGCGGCGGCCCTGGTCGAATGGGTCACGCCGCCCCAGCACATCCTCGACGAGTCGGCGGCTCCTCTCTACCGCTGGTACGTCGGGGGGCAGCTCAACACCTGCGCCAATGCCCTGGACCGTCACGTCGCGGCAGGCCGGGGTGAGCGGCTCGCGCTCATCCACGACAGTGCCTACACCGGGCAGGTCACCCGCCTGACGTACGCGCAGCTCCTCGATGAGGTCGCCCGCTTCGCGGGCGCCCTGCGCGCGCAGGGGGTGCAGCGCGGGGACCGGGTCATCATCTACCTGCCGATGGTGCCGGAGGCGCTCATCGCCATGCTTGCCTGCGCCCGGCTCGGCGCGGTGCATTCGGTCGTCTTCGGCGGATTCGCACCGCCCGAGCTCGCGGCCCGCATCGATGACGCCCTGCCCCGGGTCATCATCACCGCATCCTGCGGGATCGAGGCCGGCCGGGCCGTGCCCTACAAGCCGCTTGTCGACGAGGCGCGCCGTCTCGCGTCTCACAAGGCCAACGCCTGCATCGTCCTCCAGCGGCCCCAGCTTCCCGCCGACATGGGGGAGGGGGACATCGACTGGGATCACGCCCTGCAGGGCGTGCAGCCCGCCGATCCGGTCGTCGTGGAGGCGACCGATCCGCTCTACATCCTCTACACGTCCGGAACGACGGGCAAGCCCAAGGGGATCGTGCGCGACAACGGTGGGCACGCCGTCGCGATGGCGTGGAGCCTGCCGCATGTCTACGGGATCGGCCCCGATGACGTCTGGTGGGCAGCCTCCGACGTGGGGTGGGTCGTCGGCCATTCCTACATCGCCTACGCGCCTCTCATCACCGGCTGCACGACCGTGATGTACGAGGGCAAGCCGGTGGGTACGCCCGACGCGGGAGCGTTCTGGCGGGTCATCGAGGAGCATGGCGTCCGTTCGCTCTTCACCGCCCCGACCGCCATCCGCGCGATCAAGAAGGAAGATCCTCGCGGCGAGCACATGGCCGCCAGGGACCTGAGCAGCCTGCGATGCCTCTTCCTGGCAGGAGAGCGCCTGGACCCCGACACCTATGCCTGGGCCACGCAGCACCTGGGCGTGCCGGTCGTCGACAACTGGTGGCAGACCGAGACAGGCTGGCCCATCGCCTCGAGCATGCGCGGGCTCGACCCGCTTCCCCTCAAGCCGGGATCGCCCTCGCGGCCAGTGCCGGGCTACGACGTCCAGGTGCTCGACGAGCACGGAGCGCAGGTGGCGCCCCTCGTCGAGGGCAACATCGCGATTCGGCTGCCGCTGCCCCCGGGCGCGCTACCCACCCTGTGGGGCGACGACGAGCGCTACATCGCGGCCTACCTCTCGGCATACCCCGGCTTCTACGCCACAGGTGATGGCGGCTACGTCGACGAGGACGGCTACCTCTACGTCATGGGCCGCACCGACGACGTCATCAATGTGGCGGGGCACCGGCTCACGACAGGGTCGCTGGAGGC
Organism: uncultured Actinomyces sp.; assembly: GCA_964537955.1. GTDB lineage: Bacteria > Actinomycetota > Actinomycetes > S36-B12 > S36-B12 > Mxb001. Next base: position 6,847 of record CAZICY010000053.1, read on the forward strand.
TGCTGTCTCGGGCCACCCCGATGTCGCGGAGTGCGCGGTCATCGGCGTCCATGACGAGATCAAGGGCCAGGTGCCGCGTGCTTTCGTCGTGCTCAAGGCGGGAGCCGATCCGGACGCGCAGGAGCTGCAGGAAGAGGTCATCTCCCGCGTCCGCGACACCGTCGGGCCGGTGGCGGCTCTGCGCGATGTCCGCATCGTGCCGGCCCTGCCCAAGACGCGCTCGGGCAAGATCCTGCGCCGGTCCATGCGCGCCATCGCAGACGGCCGGGACGAGCCGGTGCCTTCGACCATCGAGGACCCGCGGGTGCTCGATGCCCTCGCTCCGATGCTGAGAGGGGACGCGTGAACGGGCCCCTTGACGGGATCGTCGTAGCCGACTTCAGTCGCGTCCTGGCGGGCCCCTACGCCACGATGCTGCTCGGCGACCTCGGCGCGCAGATCATCAAGGTGGAGCGCCCGGGCCACGGCGACGACACTCGGGCCTGGGGGCCGCCATACACCTCGCACGGGCAGTCGACGTACTTCGCAGGCGTCAATCGCAACAAGTCGACGCGCGTGATCGACCTGAGCACTCCCCGGGGCCGCGACCAGGCCCGGGACCTCGCCCTGTCATCGGACGTGCTCGTGGAGAACTTCAAGCCCGGATCGCTCGACCGGATGGGACTCGGATACGCCGATCTCGCCAGTGCGCACCCGGGGCTTGTCTACTGCTCCATCACCGGATTCGGCTCGGGTGCGGGGCGTGACCTGCCCGGCTACGACCTGCTCGTGCAGGCGATGGGCGGGCTGATGAGCGTCACGGGCCCGGGACCGGACCAGCCCACGAAGGCCGGCGTCGCCCTTGTGGACGTCATCACCGGCCTGCACGCGACCGTGGGCATCCTTGCCGCGCTGCGCCATCGCGACGCGACAGGGCGCGGGCAGCTCGTGGAGGTCAACCTGCTGTCCTCGCTGCTCTCCGCGCTGGTCAATCAGGCCTCGGGCTACGTCGCCGCCGGAGTCGTCCCGGGAATCCTGGGCAATGCGCACCCTTCCATCGCGCCCTACGACGTCTTCGCGACAGCCGACCGGCCGCTCGTCATCGCCGTCGGCAACGACGGGCAGTTCGCCGCCCTCGTCGCCGAGCTCGGTGCACCTGAGCTGGCGGAGGACGTCGATTACGCCACGAACCCGGCGCGTGTGGCCCACCGCGAGCAACTCAAGGCCCGGCTGGAGGCGCTGCTCGCTGCGGCGGGGGCAGACGAGTGGCAGCGGCGGATCACACGGGCGGGAGTGCCCTGCGGGCCCATCAACGACCTTGCCCAAGCCTTCGCGCTCGCCACCGAGCTCGGCCTGGACCCGGTGGTCGACGTGGCGGGCACGCCGACCGTGGCGCATCCGATCACCTTGAGCCAGACGCCGGCGACCTACCGCAGCGGGCCGCCGGACCTGCCCGAGGCGCGCGGGGACTAGCGGAACGCCGGGATGCCCGTCAGGGCCTGCCCGATGATGAGCGTGTGCATCTCGTTGGTGCCCTCGTAGGTGAAGACCGACTCGAGATTGTTCATGTGGCGGATGACCGGGTACTCCAGCGTGATGCCGTTGCCGCCGAGGATGGAGCGGCACTCGCGGGCGATCGACAGGGCCTCGCGGGCATTGTTGAGCTTGCCCAGGCTCACCTGCTCGGGCGTGATCGCGTGCTGGTCCTTGAGGCGCCCGAGATGGATCGCGAGGAGCATCCCCTTGCCGAGCTCGAGCGTCATGTCGGCGAGCTTCTGCTGCGTCATCTGGTAGCCGGCGATCGGCTTGTCGAACTGCTCGCGGTCGATGGCGTAGGCGAGCGCCGTCTCCAAGCAGTCGCGGGCCGCGCCTAGCGTGCCGTAGGCGATGCCGAAGCGAGCCTCGTTGAGGCAGGCGAGCGGCCCCTTGAGGCCACGTACGTCGGGCAGCATGGCCGAGGCCGGCAGCCTCATGCCGTCGAAGACGAGCTCGGCCGTGACCGAGGCGCGCAGGGACAGCTTCTTGTGGATCTCGCGGGCGGAGAAGCCGGGGGTGTCGGTGGGGACGACGAAGCCGCGGATGCCGTCGTCCGTCTGGGCCCACACGATCGCGACATCGGCGACGGTGCCGTTGGTGATCCACATCTTGGAGCCGTTGAGCAGCCAGTCGTCCCCGTCGCGCTTCGCTGCCGTGCGCATGCCGGAGGGGTTGGAGCCGAAGTCGGCCTCGGTGAGGCCGAAGCAGCCGATGGCCTCGCCCTTCGCCATGCGTGGCAGCCACTCCTCCTTGTGCTCCTCGGAGCCGAAGGCGTGGATGGCGTACATCGCGAGGGAGCCCTGCACGCTCACGAGCGAGCGGATGCCAGAGTCACCAGCCTCGAGCTCCATCGCGGCGAGCCCGTAGGAGACCGCGTTGGTGCCCGCGCAGCCGTAGCCGTCGAGATGCATGCCGAGCACGCCGAGCTCGCCGAACTCCCTGGCCAGCTCGCGAGCGGGGATCGTGCCCGCCTCGAACCAGTCCGCAACCTCGGGCTTGATGCGTCGCTCGACGAAGTCGCGCACGACATCGCGAATCGCGCGCTCCTCCTCCGTGAGCATGCCGTCGATGGCGAAGAGCTCCAGGGGCTGGCGGGGTGCGCTGGTCACGGATCCTCCGAAGGTCCTGCCGGGAATGCCCGGTGAGCCCAGTATCCCGCAGGCCCGCGGATGCGCCCCCGAGGCCTCCGCGGGCGAATCTGCCGGGTGAGGTGCCCTCCCCGAGGGGGATAGGCCAGGATGTGGGGCATGTCCCTGCTGTCCCGCTTGCGCGTGCCGCGCGACCTGGACCCCTCCTCGCGTGCCGGGCTCATGCTCGC
>CAZICY010000054.1:0-9515 GCA_964537955.1 uncultured Actinomyces sp.
CACCCGTGCCGACCGTCTTCTTGCCGACCCTCCAGGCGATGGAGGTGGAGTCCGGAGTGGGCTCCCAGGTGCCTGCAGAGACACGCAGGGTGGCCCCCACGTTGCCCTTACCCGTGATCTTGGGCTTGGTCTTGTTGGTCACTGAGGTGGGCTTAGCGCCTTCCTCGAACGTCACTCCGCCAGCGATCTGGCGGATGGTGATCTTGGACGCATAGACCGTGATGGGTGCCGGCTCGGTAGCAGCCCGGCAGATGAACTTTAGATCGTAGACCCCAGTCGGGATCGCCGAGCCATAGTTCTCCTGCGCCATGTTGACCGTGTAGGCCACAGGGACGCTCATTGGCGCCGTCCCGCTGCCGACTGCAGGAATCGCGGAGAGCGGCTGGACGCCGTTCATCGTGATCTCCTCCGTCAGGCTCCCACCCGAGAGCTTGATGACGTAGTGGGAGGCATTGGGGCTGGCGCAGCCACCCGACGTCGTCACCGACAGGGCAGTCTCGCCCGAGCCGGTCGCCGGGGTGATGCTCAGGGTGCCATTTGCCGAGGCCGCGGGAGCGGCCACAAGGGCCGCTCCCGCCACCGCGAGGGCACCCACGGCGACCACAAGGCCGCGCGTGATGCGTGTTGTCATGACTTCAGTCCCTCTCGTCGTGGATTCGGCGTCAGCTACGGCTGCTCGTGTCGCCGCACTTGCTGGCGTCGCGCAGATCACCGAAGCCCTGGAGGTTGATCTGGGGCTTCGCCTTGCAGATGAGCGAGTCCTTGCCGACGAAGACCTTGTACTCCGTGCTGTTGGTGTCCGTCACCTTGGAAGTCGGGATGATGTTGTTGACGTCGCGAACACCTGAGAAGGCAGTGTTGATGATGGTGGGGACGACGCCATCAATGACGCCGATGACCGAGCGGCCACGACGATCGGGAGCGGTGCCGTAGAGCTGTGCCTGGTAGACAGCAGCCGAGTAGGGCATGATCTGGTTCTTCTTCAGCTCACGGCCGTCATGCTCCTGGGGCAGGTTGCCCGGGAAGGTGCCACCGTCCTTTTCCGGCACAAGGCACTTGTACGTGCCGGCGGCGATCTGAGCCTCGGTGATGCCCACATAGGACAGCCAGCTCGACCGCGTGCCCGATCCGGCCTGGACGAGCGCCGGCTGAATGGCAGGCACCTCGCACTTGAAGATGGCCACGATCTGTGCCTTGGTCAGCTCGCGCGGCACATCACCATCGTCACGCACGGCAAAGGTGAGCGCGTCGGTTGCGAAGGGAATCCACGTCATCGAGATGGGACTCGTGTAGGTCCCGCGCGATGACGACGAACGGGCGAACTGCAGGCAGCCGTCGTTGGCGGCCAGGGACCTCTGGAGCGCGTCGCGCCCGGCAGAGGAGCCGTTTGCACGCGGCACGGCCGCGCAGGCGGCCGCGGACTTAGTCGCCACCGTCGTCGAGCCGATCGCATCGTAAGAGCCGATGACCTTGGTTCCGTTGATGGTGACGACCTCAGCAAGGGCGTTCATCAGGGTCTGGGTCGTGTCCGAACCCATGCCGGCCAGCTCGCGGTACTGCGGTGGGCCGATCGGATCCGCCTGGGCGAGCGGCAGGGTGGCCAGCGCGAGGCTGAGCACGCCCGCACCCGCGGCGGCTGCAATGAGGGACTTTCGCATGGTTAGTGTGCTCCTCTTTCCTGCGGTGCCCGACGCGGGTTCGCGGCGGGGGTCTGGGTGGCTCGCGCACGCTGCATGAGCACAGCGGCGACAAGCAGGGCAGCGCCTCCGGCGATGAGCAGGAGGACGGCCAGGTAGCGGATCGCCCCGACAGGGTTCTCCGGCGTAAGAGCCGTGGTGGCGGCCGGCACGGCGGCGACCGCGACCTCACCCGACGCCTCCTCCACCACCGTCTCCTCCACCACCGTCTCCTCTACAACGGTCTCCTCCACCACCGTGTCGGTCACGGTCGTGTCGGTGTAGGACGTGTCGGTGTAGGACGTGTCGGTGTAGGACGTGTCGGTGTAGGACGTGTCGGTCCCGGATCCCGAACTATCGGTGGGGATGCCGCCACTCGAGCCACCTCCTGCATCAGGTTCAGGCTCGGGGGATGGCTCAGGAGCCGGGTTTGGCTTCTCACCGACCCGCTCGACGATGGCTGCGGCAGCGGCTCGAGTGGCTTCGCGTTCCTCTTCCGTGAGCGGCGCGTAGCCGAAGGGCAGCTCACCCGCCGAGTCACCGAGCACCTGACCGGGACCAGCTATGTACTCCAGTGCACCGGCGTAGGCCTGCGCGCTTTCCGCGGTGAGCGCCCCGGGTGCTGTGGCAGCGTAAGTAAAAGACGTCAGGGGATAGGCACCAGGGACCTTCTGGGCCGGGTCTGGCTGCACTACCCCGGGCACTCCCGTCGGCTTGGCTTTGGCCGCAGCCGCACGAATAGCCTCTGTCGTAGGCGCGACGAATTCGCCGCTGGCATTGCGCAGGAGTGCCGGAGTCAAAGAGAAGCGCGTGGTGAGAGGCGAATCGGAGATGACCACCATGGCGCGACGCCCGGGCTCCTGCGGAGGTGTCTTCTTGTATGCGGGCGGAACTGCGGCCGGATCCCACGCCCCGCTTGAGAGCGTGTCACCTCTACTGGCCGCACGAGAAGCGGCATACAGATCACCTGAGAACGGAAAGAGATCGAACGTGCAGAGAGCTACGTCGCGATCGCTGTACGTCACGCACGAGTTATCCGTCCGAGGGAAGTCCGAACGCGGATAGGACTGACGCTTGTAGGCCGGGTTGATCACCATGCCCCATGGATCGGCTGTGCCCTTAATCCATTCGCGCGCTTCCGGGTCCGACCAGATGTAGTCCCACACGAGGCGAGCCGAGTCGGTCTCGCCCAACGTCGTCAAGATGTGGCCAAGGCCAGGAAACCGGAGGCCCTCAAATTGGGGATTGAGCTTGAGGAAATCGGGATCCTGTGAGATGTCATAGGGGTTCTTCTTGACCTTGTCGGTCAAGGGAACCGCGTCAAACTGGTAGGACTGGGTCAGGAGTTTAGCGAGCAGCCGCGGGGTAATCCTGATGTCACGTAGGCGTTCGCCATCCCTCAACCGAATCTGCTCCGAGGCCAAAGTTGACGATTGGCTCTCAACGTTGAAGGCAACCGTGAGCCCCGATAGCGATACGGGTGCGTAGACGAGTGGTCTTGGGGCCTCGACCTCTGGAACCCCGTAACTCAGGAAACTGAGCCCCGGCTGTTCGGTCTTGAGTTTCTCGCGGGCCTCGAGGTCCGACAGGACGGTGTAGCTGAAGTTGCCAAGCCCGTCTTTGCACCAGGCGGGCTGCCAGCGCGTGATCGCCTCAATGACACGATCCGTGCCGAGCAAGGGCGTCTCCGAGCCCGTGATTGCGCAGGCTGCTCCCACGGGCTGAAAGTCAAGTGGGAACACGATGCGGTTCTGCCAATTGGAGGCAAGCAGCGGGGAGGTGTCAAGCCCCTCGGTGTAAGTGAGGCCACGCCTTGTGCCATCCACCTCGTTCTCGCCGCGCGGCACCACAACCAGCCAGCACAGAGGGCTCTCACCGTCACGCGATTGGCCACACCCGAGCCCAGGGGACTCAACGCCGGTCTGGACCTCAAAGAAGTCCTCCCCTGTGCCGTCAGCTCGAATACGGACGTGATTGCTCTCGTTGGAGGTGTAGCGGTCGAAGAACTCTGACCTGTTGCCTGTTGTCGTTTTGCCCGTCCAGGAGACGAAGGGCACGTAGGCGAGATCGTCAAACAGGAATTCCTCGTACTTGTCCTCAAGAGGATCGACCACACCCGCTGTCGTCATCTGACGCGAGTTGGTGTTCTGCCCGCCGTCACCGGTCTTCTGTGCGCCGTAAACGCATTGCTCGCGGGGTGGACCCGATTCGACCGTACCGCCCCAGCACTGCATGACCTGCAAGTAATTGATGCCCAGTCGGCCGAACTCGGGCTTGGTGGGCTTACCGCCCTTCCAGCTGACCCGCACGACCTGGTTGACCAAGTTCTTGGTCTGGCTGACGGTGATCTCGAGGTCCTTGAACTCCCCGGAACCCGACTTCGTGATCGCACTTCCTTCGATCCGGGGCTCTGGATCCTGGGGAGCCGCCGACGCAGGCACCGCTAGGAGAGCCCCCGAGGCCATGAGCGCAAGGCCGCTTACCGCGGCGAGCACGCGCTTCATGCGTCACCGCCGACGCGACGAGCGGCCATGTATCTGGCCACGAGCGGTGGCGCGAAGAGCAGGGCCAGAACGACCACGAAGGTGGCCACGAGCAGGCCGGTGTAAGGACCCCAGCCTGAACTCGCCTCGGTGGAGACGGGAATGCCCGCGACGTAAGCGCCGCCTGTCACCGCGCCACCCGCCGCGGCCGCGGCCGCGGGGTCGACGATGACCTCACCGGTCGTCGGATCGACGACCGGCTCTGCCGCAATGACCTGGCCCGTCTCGGGATCGACCACGACCGCGGCGCCGGTGTCGACACTGACGTCGGTCACGGCAACATCCGCGGTACCCCCGCCTGATGCGGTGCCCCCACCAGACGTCGTACCGCCTGATGCGGTGCCCCCACCGGACGTCGTACCACCGCTCGCGCCACCACCGCCGGAGCCTCCGCCGCCGGAGCCTCCGCCGCCTGCCGTCTCCGCCGCAGTCCCGCACTGGGTCGGGCCCTTGGCGTCGCATGCCGGGGGCTGGGGCGCCGTCTTGGCGAGGGTGTTGCTGCCATCGGCCGAGAAGGTCGGGTTATTGCACTTCGCCAGATTGATGTTCTCCGGCACGGCGCCGGGAATGCGTCGGATCTGGTCGAAGCCGGCCTTGACGAGGTTCAGCGGGAGGGGGGAGTAGCCAAGTGCATCAGCCTGCTGCTGACCCTGGCAAAGGAAGTAGTTGGCGAAGTCGGCGAGGGTGTTTCCCTTCTCATTGCTAAATCCGTTGTCGTTGCTCGTGGGGATCACCATGTAGCTGTAGGACGACAGCGGATAGGCACGCTTGTCGGTGCTGCCGAAGACCCCGGTGAGATTCGAGGAGAGATCCGGGTTGATCCGCGCCCCGAGCAGCCCTACGGCGACCGCTTCAGCTGTCGGCAGGACATAGAAGCCGGCCTTGTTGAGCAGTTTCGCCGCGGGGAAGCCGGCGGACTTGGCGTAGGAGTACTCCACGTAGGTGATCGCCCCGACGCTCTGGTCCTGCTTGACGTAGCCGGAGACGCCGAGCGAACCACTCTGGGCCACGAAGCCCGCGCTGCTCGGGAAGTTCGAGGTGAACCCGCAGGGTGTGCCACGCCCCACCTTCTGGCAGTAGGCATTCCAAATGCTGGGGTACTCCGCTGCAAGCCACGTGGTGAACTGCGCGGTCGTACCCGAACCGTCCGAGCGCACCACAGGGACGACCTTGATCGGTGGCAGCGTCAGTCCTGGATTATCTACCTTGATGGCCGGGTCATCCCACTTGGTGATGACACCGGTGAAGATCTTGGCGATCGTCTCCCCCGACAGGCGCAACTGCGTCACCCGGTTGGGGCCGATCTTGAGGTTGTACATGAAGGCGGTGCCACCCGCCACGATTGGCATGTAGGCGAAGGGCCGGGACGGCAGAGGATCGACGACATTGCCGTCCTTGAGCCCATAGGGAATCTCGGAGACAGCGAAGTCCACGGTGCCGTTGCGGAACTGATTGCGACCGTCAGATGATCCCGATGCCTGGAAGTCGATGCGCATGCCGTACTGGTTGACGTTGCGGCGCCACTGATCCATGGCGTTGGCACTCCACGTGGAGCCGGCACCCGAGACAGGCACATAGCTCGCGGCAGACGCTGGGACGAGGGGGGAGAGGAGCACGGCAGCCAGGGTGAGGACAGCCGCACTGAGGACGCGCTTCATGTGGAGTCTCCGAAGTCGAGGGATCGGGGGCTAGACGACGGTGACGCGAGAGCCTCCTGTGATGCGACTCGAGACGACTCCCTCTTGGTGAACCTTTGGGAATCCGCACGTGAACGCTTCGCCCGGCGCTTCTGCTGGGACTTCGACAGGTTGCCCGGGCCGCGACCTCCAATGATGCGCGCGACAATGAAGAGGATGAGCACGACGAACATCAGGACGGCGGCGGTGCCGAAGCCACGGGCAATCATCGTCGGCTCAGGCGACTTCACGAACTCAAAGGTCGCCAAAGGCAGCGAGACCATCGGTCCCGTGGTCGGATTCAGGTTGAGCGCAGCGGTGAACCCTGCGGTCAGCAGTACCGGGGAGGTCTCACCGATGCCTCGAGCCGTGCCCAGGATGATCGCCGTCATCAGGCCCGAGCGCGCCGTGGGCAGCGTGACGTGCCACACCGTGCGCCACTGCCCAGCCCCGAGGGCGTAGGCCGCCTCCTTGAGATTGCCGGGCACCAGCCTCAGCACCACGTCGGACGCGCGGATGATGATGGGGAGCATCATCACGCTGATCGCCATGGCTGCAGCGAACCCCGACTTGTCGAACCCCAGGATGAGGATGAGTGACGCGTAGATGAACAGGCCGGCAACGATGGAGGGCAGCGCCGTCATGGCCTCGGAAATGGTCCGCACGAAGCGGGCGAAGGGCCCGGGGATCTCGTTCATGTAGACCGCGCAGGCCACACCCAACGGGATCACGATCGCCAGGGCGATCGTGATCATGATCAGCGTCCCGAGGATGGCGTGGAGGATCCCGCCCGCGGTCAAGGGATCAAGGGGGCCGGCATTTTGCATGTCCTGGGTGAAGAAGTTGATGTTGGTGAGTGCCTCCCAGCCTCGAATCACCGTGAAGGTGACGACGAAGATGAGCGCAAGCAGGAGCGTGAACGCCAGGCTTTGGATGACGACGGCTGCGAGCCTGTCCTTGACGGCCGAGAAGTCCTCGTCGAGCGATACCAGGACGGCGTAGAGCGCGACGAAAGCCAGGTACGCCACGACGAGGAAGCCCAGCCAGCCGCTGAAGGGCAGGAGGGTGAAGAGCAGGGCGGCGACACCCACCCCAGCGACAGCCGCACCCGTCAGCGACAGGACATCGGAGCGTCGGAACCCGCCGATGCGCCGCGGCTTCAAGTCGGGCGGGGTCGGAGTGCGCTGAGGCAGGGTCGTGCGTCGCCCCGGCGTCCCGGAGGCGAGCTTGTCGAGGTCGTCCAGCGAAGCCGTCATGTCAGTCGTCCGTCGCTGCGCCGGATCGCGACCTCGCGACGATGGAGGATGCGATGAAGTTGACGATGAGGGTGATGATGAAGAGCGCAAGGCCGGCCGCCATGAGTGCGGACGTGCCGAAGGGTGTGGCTTCGCCGTAGCGGAGAGCGATCAGCGCCGAGACGGAGTTGGTGCCGTTCTGCAGGATGTGCGGCTGGAAGATGAAGACAGGCGAGATGATCATGAACACCGCGATGGTCTCGCCGAGCGCGCGGCCGAGGCCGAGCATCGTCCCGCCGATCATGCCGCCCTTGCCGAAGGGAAGGACGACGGAGCGGATCATCCCCCACTTGGTGGCGCCAAGGGCGTAGGCGCCTTCGCGCTCTCCCACGGGTGCCTGTGAGAAGACCTCGCGCATGACCGACGTCGTGATGGGGGCCACCATCAGCGCGACGACGATGCCCGCGATGAAGGTGGAGGACGTGAAGACCGTGGCCGTCGAGAGCGGATCGTCTGGGTCACTGCCGTCGACGGCGAAGATGGGGATCCAGCCGAAGTAGGTGGAGATCCATCGGGCGATGCCGATGATCTGGCCCTGGAGGAAGAAGAACCCCCAGAGACCGAACACGACGCTGGGCACCGCTGCCATGAGGTCGACCATGCTGATGAGCGTCTGTCGGATTCGCCGTGGGCTGTACTCCGAAATGTAAAGAGCAACACCTGTGGAGAGCGGCACAGCAAAAAAGATGGCTGTCAGCGCGATGAAAATCGTGCCCGCCAGCACCGCGGCAATGCCGAAGTTGCCGCCATCCGGTTCCCATGCCTGGGTCGTGATGAAGGAGAAGCCTGCCTGACTCAAGGCCTGAAGCGCTCGAATCGTCAAGAACACCCCGACGAGCGCCATGATGACGAGGACGGCAATCCCACTAGCGGTCACGCCTCCACGGAAGGCCCGGTCGCTGCCACTGCGCGTCGTGGTGAGCTCTCGCGGTTGGGCATCCACAGCCGCAACATCCTCAGGACGAGGAGGTAGGAACGTCGTGGCCACGCGCAGACTCTTGCCACTGCGATCAACCGCCCGGCAGCGGCGCGATTAACTCCCCCGGTCGGCTAGGTGAACGGCTGTCGATGATGACCGAAAAGTGAACACCCCTCCGGGTATCCAAAGATGAACATCACCTGTCTTGTGAGGGTCGTCACGATGTCGGCAATATGGCGTGCATACGACGCCATGAGGCAGCACACTGACCGCGTGGTCACCGCTGACGTCTCACTCGCCACCCGCGCCCGGGCTGTCGCTGAGGACCTCCTGAGCAACGATGCTGCTCTGCTTCAGCACAGCGCCCGGAGCGCCGCACGCGCCGATGAAATCGCACGCAGGATCCCGCACAGCCGGCGAACCGAGGTGGTCGCCGCCGCATGGCTTCACGACATCGGCTACGCCCCACAGCTGCAGCGGACGGGCTTTCACCCTCTAGACGGCGCCCTCTTCCTCATGACCGGGGACTGGCCAGAGCGGGTGATCCGACTCGTCGCTCACCACTCGCTGGCATCGCTCGAGGCGCCCTTCTACGGCGTCGGACACCACCTGGGGGTCATCGAGGCCGTCACCGGGCCAGATGCCGACATCCTGGTGAGTGCCGACCTCGAAGGTGGTTCGGGTGAGAAGGCCCCCACTGTGGAGGAACGCCTCGCAATGATGCGCGTCCGCGATGAGGAGCTCGGTCTGGTGCCCGTCGACGTGCGGGAGGCGCGCTACGCGGGCCTGCGGGCTGCGCACGCCAGAGTTGGGTCAGCTGTCTAGCCGAGAGTGACAGCCAGCCTTCATCGGATGTTCATCCTGCGGGCTCGCGGGGGCTACCTGAAGCGTGTCCCATGCAGCGGTGGACAGTCAGCTTCTCCGTTACGCCCAAGACTGCGCCCAGACCATGCTCGGATCGCACACCTCCCCTGCATGGGCTCGGAGCCAGAGGGCCGCACATCAGGCGACCGCCGCCGTGAGGGCACTCGATCGCCCCCGCGGCGAAGTGATCGTGGCGGCGGCATGGTTGCACGCAGTGGGTCAGTCGCCCTCGATCCGCAGCACGGGCTTCGCCCCGGTCGATGGCGCCGTGCATCTGCTCGCTGAGGGATGGCCCACACCGGTGGTCAACCTCGTGGCACACCAGGGCCAGGCGAGACTCATCGCGCCATCCTTCGATGCCACCGAGCGACTAGCACTCTTCGAGCGCATCCAGGGCTGGCCCAGCGACATCCTCGATTACTCCATCGTCATGGCACTCCCCGAAGGCGAGGAGCCTGATCCTGAAAGCTGCCTGCGGCTCGCCACGAAGGATCTTCCGGCTTCGCTGCGCATGACTGCACGAGACCGTGCGGAGCGCGAGC
>CAZICY010000055.1:0-9062 GCA_964537955.1 uncultured Actinomyces sp.
GGGCACACCGGGCTGGCGTCTAACCAGTTGCAGCCAGCCGAGAACGCCCAGGTCTAGGGAGAAACATGACCAAGATGGAAACCCGCACATTTACTGTCGACGACATTGAGGTGCGCGAGGCAGCGGACGGCATGACCTTTGAGGGTTACGCCGCCGTATTCAACTCGCCCAGCGAGCCGCTGCCCTTCACCGAAACGATTGCCCCTGGCGCGTTCGCTCGCACGATCCGGTCGCGCAACAACGTCTTCCTCCTGGTCAACCACGACCCGGCACGGCCCCTGGCCTCCACGCGGTCCAAGACCATGTCACTGGAGGAAGACTCCCGCGGGCTGCTGGTCAAGGCCACGCTGCCGAATACGACGGACGGCCGCGACCTCGCAGTGCTGATGGGTGCCGGCGGTAACCCGCGCGTCATTGACTCCATGTCTTTCGGCTTCTCCGTCCCCCGCGGTGGGGACTCTTGGAGCGAAGACGGTTCACAGAGAACCTTGAACGCCGTGCGTTTGCATGAAACCTCCATAGTCGCATTTCCGGCCTACGCAGCTACTTCGGCAAGCGTGCGCAGCCTAGACATGCTGGCCGAAAAGACCGGCGAGGACGCCGACGCACTCAACGGCGCGCTCGAGGCGCTGGAGCGTGGCGCCACCCTCACGCTTGACCAGGCTGGGCTGCTCTCTGCGGTTGTCGCCAAGTTGGCGCCCGCACCCGAGCCGACACCTGAGCCGGAGCCCGAAGCGGTCGCGGACGACACCGACCTGCTGCGCACCAAGCTCGACCTCGCCTTCAAGGCGCTCTGAATACTTCCCTGACCGCGGAGCCGCGGCCAGGGTTTACCCGCTCTGAGGAGCCTCGGCGGGACTGCCATCACCTGCGCAATCCTTACGAGTACCCCAGAAAGGGGTGAATTGCTTTGTCCGAGTACCTGAAGAAGCTCGTGGACGACCGCCAGGCGGCGTACCACGCAGCGAAGGCCAAGATGGACGAGGCCGCAGCTGAGAGCCGCAGCCTGTCCGCCGAGGAGCGCGAGTTCGTCGACCGCACGTTCGCGGAGCTTGACGAGAAGCGCGCCACCATTGACACGCTGATCGAGGCCGAGAAGCGTGAGCGCGAGATCGCCGAGTCCATGCGTGGGCTCGAGGACGTCGCCCGCCCCGTTGAGGCCCGCACCGTTGCGGCCGAGACTGACGCCGACATCCTCCGCAGCCTGCTCGCCGGTGAGCGCCGCGCTCACACGTTCAACTTTGAGAAGCGCGACATTGCCCGCACGACGAGCAACGCGCCTATCCCCGTTTCATTTAGCGACGCCGTCATCCAGCAAGCGCGTTTGGTCGGGCCGATGCTTGACCCGTCCGTTGTCACCGTGCTGAACACGGCGTCCGGTGAGGACCTCGTCCTTCCGTCGCTCGCCAGCTGGTCCACCGCCGGCCTCGAGGCTGAGGCCGCCACCATTGACGAGTCGGACCCCGGCTTTGGCAAGACCACGCTCAAGGCCTACAAGTACGCCTTCCTGGTCCAGGTGTCGCAGGAGTTCCTGGCTGACAGCAACATTGACGTCATCGGCTTCCTCGGCCAGCAGGCCGGCAACGCCATCGGCTACGACGTCAACAACGCCCTCACGGTCGGCACCGGCACCGTCCAGCCCAACGGCATCGCAGTCGCCGCTGCCGCTGGCGTCACGGGCGGAACCGCTATCGCGGGCACCCGCGGCACCGGCGCCTTCACCGCTGACGACCTGATTGACCTGGTCTACTCCCTTGACGGTGCGGCTCGCCGCCTCCCCGGCTTCGGAGTTATGGCCAACGGCTCCAGCATCGGCGCCATGCGCAAGCTGAAGACGACGTCCGGTGACTACGTCTTCGTGCCGACGATCCAGCCGGGACAGCCCGACACCATCCTGGGCTACCCGCTCATCGAGAACCCGGCACTCGCTTCGGTCGGCTCGGGCGCTCGCTCGGTGCTTGCCGGTCACTTCCCGTCGTACTACGTCCGCACCGTGGGCGGCATCGACGTGGCCCGCTCGGATGACTTCGCCTTCAACACCGGCCAGGTCACGCTCCGCTTCCAGATCCGCGTCGACGGCAACCTGCCGCAGACGTCGCACATCAAGCGGTTCACCGGCGGTACTGCCTAGTCACTAGGCACCTCAGTCGTGGATGGCCCCGCCTTTGCGCAGGGGGGCGGGGCCATCCACACCCCCTGCGCACACAAGGAGAAACAGGTGGCCCATGCCACGAAAGAAAACCGAACCGGAAATCCTGCACGCTCTGGGAACCCCAGTCGACGTGCCGCCGCCCGAGAGGCAGCAACTACTGCGCCTAGGCTTTCTGCGCGAAGAATCGTCTGGGCATCAAATGCCGGCTGGTGCCCGACCGGCTACGGCGAGCAAACAGCGCAAGTCACGCGCCGCCTCAAAAGAGCCGGGCACGAAGTAGCCATCGCAGCCAACTACGGCCTTGAGGGCTCAACCATGGAGTGGGAAGGCATCCCGGTCTACCCGCGCGGGCTAGACGTCTACTCCAACGACGTCATCCCCGCCTATGCCATGGACTTCGGCCGCCCCACCGGGCAGCAAGCCGTCGTCATCACCCTCTTTGATTGTTGGGTCTTCAAGGGTGGCGGCTGGGACACGCTTGAGCGTGTCGCCTCCTGGGTGCCCATCGACCACTTCCCCGCACCAAAGCCGGTCATTGACTGGCTGGCCCGGCCCAACGTCACGCCGATTGCCATGTCCAAGTTTGGGCTGGACGCGATTGAGCGCGCCGGGGTCCAGGCGCTCTACGTCCCGCACGCCATTGACACGCAGGTCTTCAAGCCGACTGAGCTCATCGAGGGCAGCGACGGCAAGGTGCCCGCCCGCCAGTGGATGGGCATCCCTGAGGACGCCTTCGTCATCGGCATGGTGTCCGCGAATAAGGGCACCGTTGACCGCAAGAGTTTCGCCGAGTCTTTCCTGGCCGCCGGCATGGTGATGCAGGAAAACCCGGACGTCTGGCTTTACCTGCACACTGAGCCAACCGCCGCCATGACCGGCATTGACTTGCGCGCGCTCCTGGCTGCGACGGGCGTGCCTGAGGATCGCGTCAAGTTCCCTGACAACTACGCCTACCGCATGGGTATTCCGAAGGAAGCCCTCGCGGCGATCTATACCGCCATGGATGTGCTGCTCCAGCCCAGCCGAGGCGAAGGCTTCGGCATCCCCGCCATTGAGGCCCAGGCCTGCGGCACCCCCGTGATCGTGTCCAACGCGACTGCGCAGCCTGAGCTCGTCGGCGACGGCTGGCTCTGCGACGTTCAGCCCCAATGGGACGCACCTCAGGGGTGCTGGTTCTTCACACCTTCCGTCCCCAGCATTGTGGACAACCTCAAGGCGGCTATCGCTCGAGGCCGGGGCCGATCCCAAAAGGCTATTGACTTTGCCGGCCAGTACGACGCCGACCGCGTCTTCGACAAGTATTGGCGGCCGGCACTTGAGGTGTTGTTGTGACCGCCGTGGTGACGGGCGGCCTAGGGTTTATCGGCTCGCACCTTGTCGACCGTTTGCTAGATGAGGGCATGGATGTTCTCATTGTGGACGACTGCCGCACGACGAAGCAGCGCGCCACTGAGCTGTGGCCGTCTGAGAATCGGGTGCGCCTCGCCATGGTGGACGTGCGCGAAGTCGCTGACTTGCCGGTCACTCCCGAGGTTGTTTTCCATTTGGCTTCCCCGGTTGGTCCGGTCGGGGTTTTGTCTCGCGCCGGCAAGATCACCCCTGAGGTCGTGGATGGGTCGCGCAATGCAGCCAGATGGGCCTCTCGCGCCTCTGTGCCGCTCATTGACGTCAGCACGTCGGAAGTGTACGGCGGCGGCGATCAGGGGCTCTGCGGCGAGCACATGCCCCGCATTGTGGAAGCGGGCGCGTGGGCGCGCTTGGAATATCAAACCGCGAAACTTGCGGCTGAGGTCATGCTGCTGAACCAGCCCGAGTTGGATGCCCGCATTATCCGGCCATTCAATGTCGCCGGGCCCCGTCAGTCACCGCAAGGCGGCTTTGTGCTTCCGCGGTTTATCCAGCAGGCACTGACCGGCAATCCAGTTACGGTGTACGGCCCAGGCACGCAGCGCCGCGCCTTGACGCACGTCCTCGACATTGTCGACGGCATTTGGCTGGCGTTCCGAAAAGGAACGGCAAACCGTGACTACAACCTAGGCAACCCGGGCAACACCTGCTCTGTGATGCAGCTGGCCCAGGAGGTCGTGGAGTATTGCGGCCAGGGCGAGGTTGTGGTCGTTGACCCGGTGACCATCCACGGGCCTGAGTTCCGCGAAGCGGCGGAGAAATTTCCGGACGCGCACCGGGCCATGACTGAATTGGGATGGGCTCCCTCGCGGACCCGCAGGGACATTATCCGAGACACGGTCGACTGGGCACGATGATTCCGGTTCTAGGGGTGCCTGTGCTGAACCGCGGCGACCTAGCCGCCCGCATGATGTCCAGCGTTGACGTGCCAGTCGACGAGGCCCTAGTCATCCTGAATGGTAAGTCGGAGCAGACACGCGAGCAGCTTGCCGGCCGTGACGTGTCATTCATTGAGCCTGGATTCAACCTAGGTGTGGCTGCCTCGTGGAATTTCATTATCCGGGCGCGGCCGGCTGCCAACTGGTGGCTCATCGTCAACGCTGACATCACGTTCGGCGACGGCGACCTCGAGCGCCTAGCCGATGCTATGGACAAGCCTGGACCGCGGGTGGCGTGCCTTTACGAGTTCGGCGCCTTCGGCATCAACGCGGAAACAGTTGACACGGTCGGCTGGTTTGACGAAAACTTCCACCCCATCTATTTCGAGGACAACGACTATCGGCGACGCTGCCACCTCGCAGGCGTGCCAGTCGTCAACCTCATTAGTCGCACCCGGCACGACAATTCGGCAACGATTGCCAGCGGGTACGCGCGCCACAATGACCGCACCTTCCCCCGCAATGGCGACTATTACGCCGCCAAATGGGGTGGGCCACCTGGACAAGAAACCCGCACGACGGCATCGCACGTCGCACTTGACCGGCGCCGCCTCGTCGACAACGCCTGGACCTAAGAGGAGAACCCGTGGCAATCAGCAACGGATATGCGTCACTGAGCCAGATCAAGTCTGCGCTGCGCATCCCCTCAGCCGACGCCACTGACGACGCCCTGCTGGAAATGGCAGTAGAGTCCGCGTCCCGACTGATCGACGCCTATTGCGGCCGCAACTTTATCTACGGCGGGACCGCAGCAACCACACGGTACTTCCACGCCGATGACCCTTACGTCGTGCAGATTGACGACGCCCGTTCCATTGCCCAGGTGCAGACCTCGAGCAGCGAAGACGGCATTTACGACGTCACCTGGGATCTCACGGCCCACACCGGGGACATACAGCCTGAGCCGCTGAATGACTATGTCGGCGGTCTGGTGTGGCCGTACACGCGCCTGCGGGCCATCGGCGACTACGTCTTCCCCGTGGACCGTGAAACCACCGTCAAGGTGACGGCGGTTTATGGCTGGGCGACGGTGCCGGTGACGGTGGCGCAAGCCTGCATCCTCCAGTCCTCCCGAATTTTCACGCGCTTGCAGTCGCCCTTGGGCATAGCGGGGTGGGGCGACGCTGGAGTTATGAGGGTGAGCAAAGGCCTAGACCCCGACGTTGCACAGCTCATTGAGGGCTACCGCCGTTTCCGAGGTGTCGCGTGACGGCACTTACGGATCTGCGCACGGGCCTAGCCAACCGCCTTGCCACCATCACGGGGCTGCGTTCCAGCGCCTACCTGCCCGACAACCCGCAGCCGCCCATTGCCGTCGTCATGCCA
Organism: uncultured Actinomyces sp.; assembly: GCA_964537955.1. GTDB lineage: Bacteria > Actinomycetota > Actinomycetes > S36-B12 > S36-B12 > Mxb001. The sequence goes on from CAZICY010000055.1 coordinate 5,824, forward strand.
AGCAACATCACCTATGACACGGCCTTCGGGCGCGGCTCAGACGACTACACGTTCACGATCATGCTCATTGTCGGCCGCGTGGCTGACCGGGCATCCCAGACCAACCTCGACGCCTACTGCGCTTCTCGCGGTACCGCGTCGGTGAAGGCGGCAATTGAAGGCGACCGCACCCTAGGGGGCAAGGCCTTGGATTGCCGAGTAACCCAAATGACGAACCAGGGCTCGCTGGCCATTGGGGATGTCACCTACCACACGGCCGAGTTCAACGTGACCGTGATCGCCGCCGGCTAAGGAGAAATACATCATGGCAAAGTTTGTCGGGCGCAACATTCGCGTCAAGGTCGGCACACAGGAGCTGACCACCAACATCGCTTCTGTCGAGGTCACGGAGACTGTCGACGAGATCGAAACCACCGCGTTTGGTCAGGCTGCTCGCAGCCGCATCGCGGGCCTCAAGGACGCCTCAGTCACCATTTCCTTCCATCAGGATTACGACGCCAACAGCGTCAGCGCCACCCTCGGCTCTGTCTTCGGTGGCAGCGCCAACGTCGTGATCCTTGCGGGTACGTCCACCACTCAGGGCACCGCAACCAGCACGGCCCCGCTCTACACCATCCCGGTGCTTTGCTCGCAGCAGACGCCCGTCAATGGTCAGGTCGGCGACCTCACCACGTTCGATGTGACGTGGCCCGCGGTCGGCGAGGTCAGCAAGTCCACCGCAGGCACTTTCTAGGCTAGGAGCCCACCTTGCGCATCCATTTCCAAGTCACCTTCACTGACGGTCAGGCGGCCGAGGTCACGGCCTCGGTCGCCGACCAGGTGGCCTTTGAGCTTGAGCACGACCGCTCCATTGCCCGCCTCGGCGACGACTTCCGCCTCACCGACGCCTGCTGGCTCGCGTGGCACGCACTCAAGCGCACCGGCCGCACCGGCAGCGACTTCGCCACCTGGCTAGAAAACGTAGATGAGCTCGAGGTTGGGCAGGGCAAGATCGTCCCTTTGGAGGAGACGACAACGCCCACTGGCTCATAGTTCATCTGGCCTATGAGTTCGGCCTAGCACCGTCCCAGGTGCTCGCCGAGTCTGACCGCATGATCTTCACCATGAACCGCTACCTGTCCTACAGGGCGCGCGAAATGGACAAGCGAAACCACTGAGAGGCGGCCCCGTGGCAACCACCGGCCAAATCCAAATCGTCGGACTCAACAACCTGCTTCGGGACCTGCGCAAACTCGACAAGGAAGCGCAGGACGAGCTGCGCACCGCAAGCAAGAAAATCGCCACGCGGCTCATGGTTCCGGCCTACCAAGACGCAGCCGACCAAGCCGGGCCTTGGGGTGCGGAGATCGCGGCCACCGTCAAGGCCGCCCGTGACCGCATCCCCAGCGTCAGCATCGGTTCACGTGCTCGACGGTTCAGCGGTGGGGCTTCGCCAACCACGGTGCGCTACCCGTCGAATAGTGGCCGGCAAGGCCGTTCCGGCGCTCAGGGCACCATGCCTGCGGCGTTCGGTTCCGGTTACGGCTGGATGAAGAAAATGGGCCGCTACAAGGGCGACGCCCTAGGTGAATGGCTCAAGGCAATTGACCGAGTGAAGCGCAAATTTGAGGCAGGTGGCTGATGGCAACGGCAGGTAGAACCCTCCGCGTCGCACTCGTCGCCGATACCAAGAATTTCCGCGCTGGCATGATGTCGGCGGTTCGGGACGCCAAGGGCTTCCAGGGCAAGATGTCCGCGGTTGCCATGAACATGCGTGGCGTTCTTGGCCCCGCATTGGCTGGTGCTGCTGCCGCGGCTGGCGCGCTGGCAATCAAGATGGGTGTGGACGGCGTCAAGGCCGCCATGGAGGAGCAGAAGGCTCTTGCCCAGCTGACCACCGCGCTTGACAACGTCGGCCAGAGTTTTGCGCAAACTCAGGTCGACCAGTTTATTGACGACCTCATGTTCGCCACGGGCGTCGCCGACGATGAATTGCGCCCCGCTTTCGTGCGCCTAGTGTCGGCCACTAAGGACGCGGCCGCAGCGCAGGACCTCCTCAGCCTTGCCCTAGACATTTCGGTGGGTACGGGTCGCAGCCTCGAAGGCGTCACCCTGGCGCTGTCTAAGGCCGCCACCGGCCAGACCACCGCACTGCGTCGCTTGGGCGTTCCCCTTAGCGACGCAGCCGTCAAGTCTGGCGACCTTGAAGCCATCACGGCCGAGTTGTCGCAGACGTTCCAGGGCCAGGCCGCCGCAGCCGCCGACACCATGGCCGGCCGTATGCAGATCCTCCAGGTTGCCGCGAGTGAGCTCCAAGAGGCTTTTGGCGCTGGCGTCATCGGCGCGCTGTCGGACACGGGCGACAGCGCAAGCGACCTGTCCACGCGGCTGCGTGATTTGCAGGAAGACGCCGAAGACTTAGGCGAGCTGGTCGGCGAAACCATCGGCAACATCCTTGACGTGGCCTCGGTGTTCATTGACGCCAAGAATTCCGCAGACGAATTCCTTGACAGTCTGGGTCCCGTTGTTGACATCGTTGAGCGCGCCGCCAACCCGTTCAAGTTCCTGGCCGGCAACATCAAGATTCTTGTGGCCCAATTGACGGGCAATGACGCTGCGGTGCAAGAGGCTATGCGCGAGATAGCCAACATAACGCCCGAGGCCGCTGACGCCGTGCAGACGTTCGGCTACCAGGCAGGGGTAGCCGCAGAGGAAACCGAAGAGCTGGTTGAGCAGATCGGCTACTTGGAGGAGTTCGTCAGCCGCACCAGTGCCATCCTCGCCTACGAGGAGTCATGGGACGCCTTGCGCAAGAGTCTGCGCGAGAACGGCAAGCAATTTGACTTCAACAGTAAAAAGGGCCGGGAAAACAACCAAGCCCTCATCAACTTTGCGGAGAACACAGCGGCAGTCGCGGCAGAGCAGGAGACCTTGTTCGGCAAGACCGCCTATGTGCAGGACGCCCTTGCCAACCTAGCCAAGACTTTTGACAAGACAAAGATGAGCCCGGAAACTCGAGCCGCCATGCTCGAGCCATTCCAGGCACTCATTGACGATCTTGCAAATGCGGACTATGACGTGACCACGCTCCAGCAGCAGATTGACAAGCTCAAGGGCAAAGAGATTACGGTGCGCGTCAACACTGTTACCTACGGCCGTCCGCCCGGTGTTTCTGACGAGGAATGGTACGGGGCAAAGGGTGGGATGGTTCCGCGCTACTTTGCCGGAGGCGGCAGCAATCGCGGCATGGACACGGTGCC
>CAZICY010000056.1:0-8973 GCA_964537955.1 uncultured Actinomyces sp.
GGCGCCGAGGCGCCCGTAGCTCAATGGATAGAGCAACCGGTTTCTACCCGGTCGGTTGGGGGTTCGAGTCCCTCCGGGCGCGCATCACGGCAGCGCCCGCGGGTCATCAGACATGCTCGAGGGCCTTGTCGGACGGACGCGGCGCGAGGAACCACAGGAAGGCCGCCCAGGTCAGCAGCAACCAGCCGCCGGCCAGCAGCCATGACCCGACGACGTCCGAGATCCAGTGCTTGCCCAGGAGCAGCCGACTCGGGCCGTTCATCAGACCGATCACGAGAGGCACCCAGCCGAGGACAGTCGACCACGGCAGCGGCAGGAGATAGAAGACGAGCAGCGAGATGGACACCCACACGGTGATCCCGGAGAACGTGTGACCGCTCGGGAATGACGTGTAGAGGGCATCGCCTGTGAAGTCCAAGAAGGGCGGACGCTCGCGGCCGACGAGGTGCTTGATGACGTTGGAGAGCAGGAAGCCGCCCTGGGCGGCGACAATGAAGAAGATCGCCCAGCGCCACTGGCGGAAGACCAGCAGTGTCACGACCACGATCGGGATTGTGAAGAAGTTGCGGTCGGAGTCCGCGAACCACGAGAAGAAGTTGCCCAAGTGGTCGAGCACGGGCCAATGGATCGCGAGGTCACGGATCCAGGTATTGATGACGAGGTCGCGAGCGTTCATCGCCGACTCCCCCGCGGCCACCGCCCACGTGAGAATCAGCCCAGCGACCAGCAGGATCGCGCCCACTGACGCCAAGGGGATGGCAGTACGGCGTGCGGGCAGTGGACGGACACGGGGGGCTGCCACGCGCCATGTCTAGCAGACCACCTGCGCGAGCCCCGGGTGCTTGGGAAACGCAAAGGCCCCGGCAGGCGCCTCAGGGGCGCCGTGCCGGGGCACTGAGCTCTATCGACTACTCGCCAGCGACGTTGACCGCCTTGTCGAGGCCCTTCTCGAGGTCGGCGATGGCATCCGCCACGTCGCCCTTGTCGATGGCCTTCGACGCCTTCTTGGTCGCGCGGGACAGGGCCGTGTCCACATCGGTGGCCACCTTGTCGATGGCGACGGCGATGAGGGCAGCCTCGCCAGCGTCCAGGAACTCGCCGAGCTCCTTCATGTCCTTGCGGCTGATGCCACCGGAGAAGTGACCGATGGCTCCGCCGATCACGCCGAGGCCGGCAGCGCCACCCGCGGCCGAGGCCACGACCGCGATACCCGCGGGCGGGAAGACCGCGCCGATGATCGCTCCGGCGACCACGCCGACGCCTGCCGCGACCTTGCCGGCGTGAGTCGTCTCGTGGACGTGGAGCTTGCCCTTCTCATTGCGCGAGACGACGGCCGCGGTGATGTGCTTGAGATCGCCGCTGTCCTTGAGCGCCTTGAGGTCGGCCTCGGCATCGGCCTTGGACGAGTAGGCGGCTGCGAATAGGACGTACTGCTTGTCTGACACGGATCCTCCTGGGATGTGGCTGAATGTGACAGCAGTCTTGCAGTCACGGGAAGTGCTTTGCTCGGTGAGAAATCGAGTATTCACCGGTTGGACGCTCGCGGATCACGCATCTGCAGAACCCCGCAGGAGTCGACGGGACTCAGGTGTCGTACGTCACATCGCGTGCTTTGACTCCGCCCGTGACACAGCGGATCGCTACAGCAGCGAGCGCGCGCGTTCCTAGCCGACGATGACGGTGCCGCGCCGGACCACCGAGGGAACGCGAGGCAGGCGGGTCGTCGCGGGACCGAGGACGAGGTCACCGTCGGGCTCGAACTGGGCTTCGAGGTCCCTCTGAGCTCGCGTCAGGCAAGCTCTCCGAGACGCAAAGCGCCGTCCTGCCACGTCAGCACGCGGTCGACCACGGCCTGCGCAACCACAACGATTGACTCACGCCGCTGGATGGAGGTGGCCTCGAGAATCTCGAAGGCTTCAGCGATCGACACCTGCGCCTTCACCGCAACGATCCCCTTCGCCTGCTCGACAGTCACCCTTGCGTGAAGGGCAGACTGCATCTGCTCTGCTAGTACCCCCGATTCTCTGGCCAGGCGCTGCTGCACCAAGCCCACCGCGGCGACATCTGCCAAGGCCTGCGCGGCATCGATTTCCCGTGAGCCGATGGTCCGCAATTCGGACCAGAAGACATTTAGTGCCCCAACCACGTGGGCTCTCAGCCGAAGGGGAACAGCCGCGGCCGAAACAAAGCCTCGCCCACGAGCCTCCGGGCCGAAGGAAGTCCAACGCTCGACCAGCGCGACGTTCGGCGCCACTACCACTTCGCCCGACTCCCAGCACTCGAAGCACGGCCCCTCTTGCCTCTGGAGTTCGAAGACTTCAAGGAGATGAGTGTCCTCGTCGGATGCGGAAAGCACTTGAAGTCTTCCCAAACCATCCTCAAGCATGACGCCGGCTGCCGCAGCGTCAAGGAGTCGAGCAGTCGATACAGACAGTTGATGGGCTAGATCGAGGAACTCGAAATCGGAGGCGAGTGTCCTCACGGCTCCAGCCATGACGCGCCCAAACTCGGCGTCGTACGTGCCAGACTTCCCCAGCTCGCTCACTCTTGGCGCTCCTCACGCAGCAACGACACCGTAGCCCGACCCATCATGCACTCCTGAAGTCGATCTCGCGGGCAATGATCCGAGAGGAGAGCTCATGAAGCGTGATGTCCTCGACGAAAGCTCGTGCCCTCATGTGTGCCAGGGCCTCCTCGATCGAGCAGTCGAGCATGCCTGCGACCATGCCCGTCGCCTGATGCACCCGAAGGTGATCGATATCGCGCGAGTGCAGCAATGACTCGACATAGAAGTCCTGGACGCCCGCCCGGATGGAGACGATGGCATGGGTCGCGATGTCGGAAAGTGCCAGGCAGTCTAGGTATGCGTGGTCGTTTAACTCATTCGGTTGAGACCTGAGGAAGCTCATCGCACCGAGCCGGGCCCTTCCCACGCGAAGGGGAAAACAGAAGACTGCTGCGACTCCCATGGCCCGAGCGAGTCGAGCGAACTGCGGCCAGATTTGGAACTCAAGCGCATCCGAACTCGACGCCTCAACATGCTCACTGGTGTCGGCAACACGGAAGGTCGGCCCCTCACCCAACGCGAACTCAGCGATCGCCAAATCGAGCGCCCACTGGCCCGAAGCCGCTATCGGGCCCTCTGGAACACCCGCAACCTGCAGTCCAATCGTCGCGCCATCGACGGGGACTTCCTCGACGGCCAGTTCGCAGAGGCGACCCAGGAGGGACTCGGGAGAGCCACCCCGCAGCTTCGAGACGAAGAGTGAGCGCCGATCCTCGGGCTCCATCAGCTCACGGCCGTCCGACGCCATGGCTCGGAATGGGAACTCCCGTCGTGCATGCGAAGCCCCACATCACAATTCACCTGCTGCTCGCGCGGCCTGAACGGCTTCCAGCCGGGAGTGCACACCGAATCGTCGGTAGATACTCATGGACTCGAGCCGCACAGTGGACTCGCTGAAGCTGATCTGCCGAGCAATCTGGGCATTGGTCAATCCTCGGGCCATGGCGCGCAGGATGACGTGTTGGCGGCTCGTGAGTTCAGTCAAGTCGGAACCAGCATGCAGTTCACTTGCTTCAGCGAAATCCACATCGACACTCTTCACCGGCGAGTCCGCACATAGTTGACCTAGGAGCGTCAGTCGCGCGACATCACGCAAGATTGCCTCCGTCCCGTCAGCTACAAGCCACACTCCGATGAGGCTCCTCACGACGCCGTCCTTCACCAAGGGCAGGCAGGCAATTGCCTCCTCGCCCTCGGCTGCTTGCCATGCCTCGACGTAGGCGGCTCCCTCACGGAAGGCCTCCGCCACCGCCCCAGAGTCCCACAGCCACGCGACAGCCCGGGCGCTCAGGCCGACACTGGCTTCGTCGTCGCTACTGCGGCGAATGGAGCCATTCGACTCGACCATGATGACGACCCACGACCGAATTCGATCCACGGGGAAAAGCCGACCAAGCAAGGTCCGAACGACCTCCAGCATGGAGTCGCTCCTAGCGGCAGCTGCGGAGAGGTCGACCAAATCTCCGGCTTCCCACGAGACATCGCGGTCACGCCAAGATTCGGCATCCACGCGAAAGGCCTGTCGCCGCTCGACGTTGAGGGAAGCAAACGATTCCGGTGCACCCACGGTATCTCCCGTTCCCGTGCACTCGTGATTTCCCAATAACACCCCATCTTCGCACACGCAGTCGCACATCGCTGCCAGGAAGGTGGCCAGGACGACCTGTTGTGCGACGGCTCCACGCGATACCGAACCTAGATCCTGGGCCTTCCTCACGCTGCGAGCACTTGCCGAGTGTCGTGAGAACTGACCGGTCAATTGTGCTTGCTGATCTCCACGCGGTGGACCCCGGACGGCTCAGCTAGGCCACAGACTGCCGTGTCTTCCCACCTGCGATGACGAAGAGGACTGCCACGGCGGCGAAGGGCGGCATGAGGATCCCGAAGACGAGGATCACCGACCACTGGCCCACAAGCAGCAGGCTGATCGACTGGAACGCGACGAATCCCACGATGAGGGTGAGCATGAGCATGCCCGCGCGACCGGGCATCGACCGGCCGAAGGCTACGAGGGGGATGAGCGCGCCGACGATGACCAGCAGGTTGATGGGCCCGTGAAGTTCCTCGAACTCCCAGACCGCTCCTGCCATCGGGATCGCCGCGAGTGAGACCAGGAGCACGAGTCCCACGACGACCACGAGGATCGGGTACGCCGCACCCGGGCGCAGCAGGGCCAGGACCGACAGCAGCGCGGGCGCAGCGAGCCACGCCGTCACCATGAGGATGCCCTGCGTGCCTCCCGGGTCGCTGAGGATCTCTCCGGCGACGAACAGCACGAGCAGGCCGCTGAAGATCGCCCCGAGCACCGTGCCGAGGAGAACGAGAGTCTGCGCGCCCTGCGGGATGCCGTCGGCCACGAAGGGATTCACGCGACCATTGTCATCCGCTGCGCCCCTCGGGATCCCGCACTCATTGGTCACCGTCGTCGAGGTGACTTGCCCTGACCGGTCACCCCCGCCGCATAGGCGGGTGTCGGGCTGACCCCCGCGACGTGAAGGCCCAGGCCCCGGATAATCGCGCGCATGGGTCGCGCCGTCCTTCTCGTCGAGGACGACAACCTCGTGCGCGCAGCCCTGGCCGCCGGCCTCACCCACCACGGTTTCGAGGTCACCGCGGTCGGCGACGCGCGCGGCGCCATGGAGTCCTTCGTGACGAGCCCGCCTGACGTCGCCGTGCTGGACCTGCACCTCGGTCCCGGCCCGACCGGGCTCGACCTCGCCGTCGGCATGCGCGAGCGCTCTGCTGATCTCGGACTCGTCCTCCTCACGTCCTTCACCGATCCGCGGCTGCTGCGCACATCGCTCGACACCCTCCCCGCGGGGATGCTCTATCTCGTCAAGCAGTCGGTCGATGACCTCGCGCTCCTCGCAGCAGCCATCGACTCTGCTCCCGGGGCGGCGGGCTCCTCCGTGTCATCAGCACCGCGCTCGCCTCTCACCGCCGCGCAGGCCGACACGCTGCGCCTGCTCGCCGCCGGTTTGTCCAACAGCGAGATCGCTCGCGTGCGCGTCGTCACCGAGGCCACGGTCGAGAAGACCATCGCACGCACTGCCCACGCCCTGGGGATCGCCTATGAAGAGGGCGTCAATCAGCGCGTAGCCCTCGCCCGCGCCTACTTCCGGCTGATCGGGCGCACGACGTGAGCCACGCATCGCCGACCCTGCTCGGCGTGCCGCTGCGCGAGCTCATCGGCGGTCGCTGGGCCGTGAGCCTGCTGCTCTTCGCCGTCTACGTCCCCCTCGGGATCATCGCCACCATCGGCAACCTCTCCACGACGGTCCCCGGCACCACGGTCGGCACCCTGCTGCTCGCCTCGACGGCAAGCCTCGTCCCCGTCGGCCTCCTCCTGTGGCTGTCCGACCTCACCTGGCTGCGCCACCGCCGCGAACGCCCCGCGCCGGTCCTCGCGATCGTGATCCTCGGCGCCGTCATCGGCCTGGTGCGATCCGCGTCGATGTATGCCGTGTCGGTCGGCATCGGCATCCAGGAGCCTGATGCGGCGCTCGCGTGGACGCGCACGATCACCGGAGGCCTGCAGGGTGCCGCGGCGTATCCGCTCGCCGTGCTCGCGTGTGCGCTCATCGCGACCTACCAGGAGCAGCGCCGCCTGCTGATCGCCCAGCAGATCTCGTGGGAGACACGGCGCCTGCAGGACGCACGGGAGTGGAGCGAGATCCGCGATGGCGTCATCACCCCCATCGCCGGAGAGCTCCAGGCGCTCGGCACCGACCTGGACACGCGCGTGATCGGGATCGACGAGGCGTCTGCTGCCGTGCGCCAGCGGGCCCACGACCTGTGGGGGGAGGCACAGCCTGCGCCCATGGTCCCGCGCGTGCGACTGGGCACGGCAATCGTCATGTCACTGCGCGCCCGGCCCTTCGCCACCTGGCTCGTGCTCGTCGTCTGGCTGCCCACGGCTCTCGGGACGGCACTCGCGGTGGGCGAGATCCCGCGCGCGCCGCTCGGCACCCTCGTTTCCGCTGCGATCATCGCCGTCGTCTTCGAGGCGGGCAATGCCGTGGTACGTCGGTGGCCGCGGTCCTGGGTCGCCGCGCTGCCCCTGGGCCTGCTGCTCGCGATCGTGCTCAGCAGCCCGTCGTTGGCGATCGTCGGCGGCATGCCCGAGCAGGGTCGCGCGGCGTACTCCACGATCAATGCCGTGTGGCTCGTGCTTCTCGTCGGGCTCACGGCCATCGTCATGGGTGCGCTGCGCCGCGGCGAGGAGATCCTCACGCAGATGCACCTCGCCGTTGATGCCGCGAGCGTCGAGACCCTGGCGCAGGAGGAGGAGCGCCGTCGCATCGTGCAGGAGGTCGCCGCCACGCTGCATGGCACCCTGCAGGGCCGCCTGGCGAGCCTGCCCGACCCCGACACCGCCGGGGACGCCGTGCGCGAGACCCTCGCCCTTCTGCAGTCCCGGACTCCGGTCGCTGCCCAGACGACCCTCGATGCCGTGGCTCACAGCGCACTCGACCCGTGGCGCTCTCTGATCGACATCACGATCGCAGCCGGTGACGACACCGTCTCGGCAGACGTGGCGCAGGCTGTCGGGGACGTCCTGGAGGAATGCGCGGCCAATGCCTTCCGCCACGGCAGGGCACGCGGGGTCGACTGCATCATCAAGGCGCAGGCGGATGGCGTGCGCGTGCAGGTCCGGGACAACGGGCACGGGAATGCCGCACCCGAGGGTGCACCAGGTCTCGGCTCGCGCATCCTCGACCGCAGCGGCACCTGGACGCGCACCTACGGGCCGGACGGCACCACGGTCGTCGTCGTGATCACCCAGGCGCCTACTCTGAGTGGGTGACTCGGCGACTGTTCGCACCCCTGCTCCTTGTGTTGCTCGCTCTGGTCGCCCTCACCCTCACCACGCCCTCCACGAGCGCCGACGAGCGCCCACCGGCGCGCAAGCCCACGGTCACGCTGGATCTCGCGGCGACGGGCATGGCTGCCGTGCGCCAGCCCTTCCGCGTCGCTGTCACCCCGGCGCCGAAGGCCGAGGGCGCGAAGGCCGCCCTGCAGGTGCAGTCGGCCGACGGATACGTCACGCAGCAGCTGCTGAGGCTGGACTCCCGCGGCCGGGCCTCCGGCCTCGTCGTGAGCAATAGGGATGCGGTCCGCACCTATCGGGCCGTGCTCCTGTCAGCCCGGGGTCGCGTGCTCGCCGCCTCGACGCCCACCACCGTCGCGTGGGCGCCCCTGCGGCACGAGGTGACGCTCGCCTGCTCCTCCGCCAGCGCACCGGTGCGCGTGGACATCCCCTGCACGATCACGGTGACGCCCCCCGTCAGGCTCGATCGCATGATCACGTCCCTGCAGGTCATGGGCCGCACCGGCTGGGTGCCGGTCGAGGCGATCCCCGTCCCCGGGGACGGCGTCATCGAGACGCACGTCGAGGGGATCGAGCCCGGCACCGGGATGTATCGCGCGCTCCTGCTGCGCGACGCCCGGCTGCTGGCCGAGTCGCCCACGATCTCCATCGCCTACTCCACGCCCTGACGCCCCGGCGGGCGCGAGCTGCCTACGGCGCGGAGAGGAATTCGACGATGAGCCGACTCGTGCGCTCCGGCTCGTCGTGCAGCACCCAGTGCGTCGCATCATCGAAGAACTCCACGCGCACGTCATCGCACAGGGCCGCGCTGGGCTCCACCATGGTGTCGCTCAGGGCGACATCGCGACGCCCCCAGATGATGAGAGTGGGCACGTGGACGCGCTTGTCCGCCAGGCGCTCCGGCCGGCGGCGCACCGAGGCGCGGTACCAATTCATCATGCCCGTGCCCGCGCCCGGGTGACTCCACGCGTCCTCGAGTTGCTCGAGGTAGCGCGCGTCGAAGGATCCAGGATTGCCCGTCTTGGCGATCATGCGCGCGAAGCGACCGCGCGTGCGCGCGCCGAAGGCGATGCGCTCGGGCAGCCAGGGCGCCTGGATCGCGAAGATGTACCAGCTCTTGCGCAGTTGCCGCCTGTTGGCCTTGACCTCGCGGGCGAAGACGCTGGGGTGCGGGACGTTGGCGACCACGAGCCGTTCGACGAGGTCGGGGCGGGTGAGCCCGAGCCACCAGGCGACCGCCGCACCCCAGTCATGTCCGACGACGAAGGCGCGCTCGCGGCCCAGGGCCGCGACGAGGCCTGCGGCATCGGCGCTGATCTCCTCGATCCGGTAGGCGTCGATGCCCTTGGGCTTCTCGCTCGTGCCATAGCCGCGCTGGTCGGGGGCCACGACACGGAAGCCGGCTCGCGCCAGGGCGACGGCGGTGCCCGCCATGCCTCGCCAGAACTCCGGGAAGCCATGCAGCGCGACGACGAGGGGGCCGTCCTCGGGGCCGGCCAGGGCGCAGTGCAGGCGAATGCCGTTGGTGACGATGTCGCGGTGCTCGATGTCGACACCGTCGATCGTCTCGATGAGG
>CAZICY010000057.1:0-8958 GCA_964537955.1 uncultured Actinomyces sp.
GATCGCTTCGACCTGAAGAAGTAGCAGCAGTTCGTTCGTCGACAGTGCCGCACGGGTCCTCCGGCCCGTGCGGCACTGTCGCGTTCGGGGGCGCCTAGGTGTGGCAGGCACGGCTATCGTGGGCGCGTGACCCATCGCGTGCGCGTGTGCATCGTCGGAGCGGGCTTCTCCGGCATCGCGGCCGCCATCGACCTGCGCCGGGCTGGCGTCACCGACCTGCTCATTCTCGAGAGGGCCGACTCCGTCGGCGGGGCGTGGCGCGACAACACCTATCCCGGCTGCGCGTGCGACGTGCAGAGCAGGCTCTATGAGCTTGATGTCGCGCCGTGGCCGGGATGGACGCGTAAGTTCGCGGGGCAGGAGGAGATCCGCGCCTACCTGGAATCCGTGGTGGAGATCTTCGGGCTGGAACCCTGCCTGCGGCTGGGGACCGAGTTGGTCCACGCCGCGTGGGACGACACGTCCGACACGTGGCGCCTCCACACCTCGCGGGGTGAGATCGAGGCGGACGTGCTCATCAGTGCCTGCGGCGGCCTCACGGAGCCGCTCTACCCCGAGATCCCCGGCATGCGGGAGTTCGCGGGGCCCGCCATGCACACCGCGCGCTGGGATCACGCCGTCGACCTACGCGGAAAGCGCGTCGCGGTCGTGGGCACGGGAGCCTCGGCCATCCAGGTCATCCCCGCGATCGCGCCGGACGCCGCCGAGGTCGTGGTGTTGCAGCGCACCCCTCCGTGGGTGATGCCGCGTCGCGATCGATCCGTCCCGCAGTGGTACCGCGCGTTACTCGCCGCACTGCCACCGGCTCAACGCACCATGCGCGGCGTCAGCTCCTGGGCGCGCGAGGTGCAGTTGCTCTCCTTCACCCGGCAGGGCGCCTTCCGGTCCCTGGGCGAGCGCATGGCCCGACGGCACCTGGAGGCGCAGGTGCCGGATCCGCGCCTGAGGCAGCGGCTCACCCCGGACTACGCCATGGGCTGCAAGCGCATCCTCCTCAGCGACGACTACTACCCCGCGCTCATGCGCGACAACGTCACGGTGGCCTCGGGCCTCGCGCGGGTGACGCCGCAGGGCGTCGTGGATGCTGACGGCGTCGAGCACGCGGTGGATGTCATCATCTGGGCAACCGGCTTCAAGATCCTCGAGCCGCCACTCGCCGAGCGCGTCGTGGGTCGCGACGGGGAGACGCTCGCCCAGGCCTTCGCGCACAATGACATGAGCGCCTACAAGGGGACGACCGTCGCGGGATTCCCCAACCTCTACATCCTCCAAGGACCCAACACCGGTCTTGGGCACTCCTCCGTCGTGCTCATGTCGGAGGCGCAGATCGACTACCTCGTCCCCGCGGTGGCGTCGGGCCTCGTGGTCGAGGTGGACCCTGCGCGCCAGCGGGCCTACGTAGACGGCATCGACCGGCGGCTGGCGACGACGGTGTGGCAGCAGGGCGGCTGCGCCTCCTGGTACCAGAATGGACAGGGTCGCAATGTCGCGCTCTGGCCCGGGACTACCCATGCCTTCGCGCGCATGATGCGTTCCTTCGACTCAGGGGCGTATCGCACACGTCGCCGGAAGGGAGACCAGCGTGTCCCGGCAGCCTGACTATCGAGTCGATGGCGGCGTCGCCCTCGTGACCGGCGCGGCCGGGGGGATCGGCGCTGCTCTCGCGGAGCGGCTCGTGCGCGAGGGCAGCAATGTCGCCCTCGTGGACCGCAACGAGGAGGGCCTGGAGGACCTGGCAGCGCGTCTGCGCGTGCGTCGGCCCGACCGCCAGGTCACCGCGATCGTGGCAGACCTTGCCCGACCGGAGAGCCCGGCTGATGTCGTGGCGGAGGCGCTCGCCCAGCATGGACGCCTCACCCTGGTGGTGAACAACGCGGGAGTGGCGCTCGCCGGGCGTTTCGAGCAGGTGAGCATCGCCGATGCCGACTGGCTGCTCGCCATCAATCTGCGCAGTGTGATCGCGGTGACTGCCGCGTCCCTGCCCCATCTCGCCCCCGGTGCGCAGATCACGAACATCTCGAGCCTGTTCGGGATCGTCGCCCCGGTGGGCAATGCCGTCTACTCCGCATCCAAGTTCGGCGTACGGGGCTTCAGCATGGCGCTGCGCACCGAACTCGCCCCGCGCGGCATCGGGGTGACGACGGTCTATCCGGGTGGGATCAAGACGGCCATCGCACGGCACGCCCGTCGGGGTGCGGGCGTGAGCGAGGCTGAGTGGGAGGCGGGACTGCGCGCCTACGACCGCTTCCTGGTGATCGAGCCGGCGGTGGCTGCGCGCAAGATCGCCGATGGCACGGCACGGCGCCGTGCGCGCGTGCTCATCGGTCCCGAGACCTACGCGGGAGACCTTCTGGCCCGGCTCGCACCCACGGGCCACTCCGCCGTCTTCGAGTACGTAGCCCGCAAGAGGGCCGGCCTATGACCCGTGCGCGGGCCGTGTGGGTCCCCGCCGGCCTGCTGGCGGCTGCCCTGGTGAGCGGAGCCCTCGCGGGGCCGACGGCCGCGTCCCCGGCCGACGATCGCATCGAGCGTGGCATTGCCTCGGGCATGCGCGCCCCGGCCCTGGGATCCGACGCGACGGTGCACGTGCGGGATGTCGCCACCGATGGCGCGGTCGCCAATGACGGCGGGGACGAGCGCCAGGTGCCCGCGTCCACGATGAAGGTGGTCACCGCGGCGACGGCACTGATCACCTTCGGGGAGCGGCACCGCTTCGCCACGCGCGTTGTCGAGAGCTCCTCTGCCGGCCGGGTCGTCCTCGTGGGGGGCGGGGACCCGATGCTCACCCGGGACGACGTGGCGGACCTAGCCGCGCGCACGGCGCGCAAGCTCCGGCAAGCCGGGGTGACGAGCGTCGTCGTGGACGTCGACGACTACCTCTTCCCGCAGCCGACCGATGCCGAGGGGTGGGCTCCCGGAGACCGGCCCACCTACGCCGCCGCCGTGCGGCCCTTGGGTTTCGTCGGCGAGTACTCCAACGACACCGTCCTGACTGCCTGGTCGGCCTTCGTCCAGGGTGTGCGTGCCAAGGGTGTCGACGCCCGATCGGGCAGTCGCGTCGTGGCCGCACCCGGCTCCCCGCGCATCGCCGTGATTCGTCCCCACACCCTGCGTGAGGCTGTCGACCTCATGCTGCGCGTGAGCGAGAACAACGTCGCCGAGGTGCTCTTCCGACAGGTCGCCCTTGCCCGGGGCTACCCCGCCACGTGGAGCAGCTCCTCTGCCGCAGCCCAAGAGGCCCTGCGCGAACTGAGCCTGTCCACGTGGCGGTTGCGCCTGGTGGATGGCAGTGGCCTCTCCGGTCGCAATCGCCTCACGGCCACGTCGCTCACGGAGTTGCTTGACGTGGCGATGAGCGATCCTCGTCTCGATGCCCTCATCGACGGACTGCCGGTGGCCGGGCGCACCGGCACGCTCGTGAATCGGTTCGCCGCGCCCCCGGCCTCGTGCGCGCGAGGAGAAGTGGCGGCGAAGACCGGCAGCCTCACCGGGGTGTCCACTCTCGCGGGGGTAACCCAGGGGCGTGACGGCAGGTGGCGGAGCTTCGCGATCCTGGTTAACGAGCGCCCCGCGGCCTACCCCACCTCCGCGACGAGCCTGGCCATCGATTCGGTCGCCGCCGTTGTCCAAGGATGCGCATGACCCCCGAGGACAGCGTGCTCGCTGCGGCCGCGACGGTGCTCGACGACGGTGACGTCGTCACCGATACCGACATCATCGAGTCCTACCGATCCGACCGATCCCTCGGCACCGCGGCCGGCCAGCCCTTCGCCGTCGTGTTCCCGCGCACGACCGAGCAGGTCGCGGCCCTGCTGGCCGCGGCGCACGAGCATCGCGTGCCGGTCGTTCCGCGCGGTGCCGGTTCGGGACTGACCGGCGGCTCGAACGCGATCGATGGCTCGCTTGTCCTGTGCCTGGAACGGATGCGACGGGTGCGCGAGGTCGATGTGTCCAACGGCTACGTCGAGACGGAGCCGGGGATCCTCAACACTGAGCTGCGCGAGCACGTGGCCCAGCACGGGCTGTGGTACGCGCCGGACCCGGCGAGCAAGGACTTCTGCTCGATCGGCGGCAACGTCAACACCAACGCGGGCGGACTGTGCTGCGTGAAGTACGGCGTCACGCGTGATGCGGTGCTGGGCCTGGAGGTCGTGCTCGCCGACGGCAGGGTCACCCGCTTCGGACGCCGCACGGTCAAGGGCGTCGCCGGCTACGATCTCGCCGGCCTCATCGTGGGCAGCGAAGGAACGCTGGGCATCGTGACGATGGCGCGCCTGCGGCTGCGCCCCCTCCCGCCGCCGGCAACGACGACGGTGGCTCTCTTCGACGACGTCGCTGCTGCGGGCCGTGCCGTCGAGCGCATCATGGCGAGCGCGACGCCGAGCCTGCTGGAGTTGCTCGATCGCACGACGATGCGTGCGGTCGAGGAATGGCGTCCGTCAGGGCTCCCCGTCGAAGCCGGAGCCCTGCTCCTGGCCCAGTCGGATCTGCCTGGCGCGGGCGCCGTGCAGGAGGCGGAGACCATCCTCCAGGCGTGCCTCGCGGCGGGTGCGATCGAGGGCTATCGATCAGAGGATCCCGAGCAGGCGGAGATGCTGTTGGGCGCGCGCCGGATGGCCATCCAGGCTCTTGAGGCCAAGGGCGACTGGCTTCTCGACGATGTCGCCATCCCGCGCAGCGCACTGGCCGCCGCCGTCGCGGAGATCGAGGAAATCGCCGACAGGCACGACGTGCTCATCGGCACATTCGGTCATGCGGGCGACGGCAACCTGCACCCGACGATCGTGACCCCACGTGGTGACCCGGATGCCGCGGCGAGGGGGATGGCCGCATTCGACGACATCCTCGCTGTCGCATTGAGGCACGGCGGCACGGTCACGGGCGAGCACGGGATAGGCCTGCTCAAGCGCCAGGCCCTCGCCGAGGAGCTGGACGAGCCGGCACGCCAACTGCACCCTCGCGTGAAGGACGCCTTCGACCCTCGGGGAATCCTCAACCCTGGGAAGTCGCTGCCCCGCTGGTAGCCGGGGCTGCGCTGGTAGCCGGGGCTGGGCTGGTAGCCGCAGCAGTATCCGCAGCTGGGGGAGCATCGGGATCCTCCGGCGGTGGGTGCCCCGGCAGGGGATGGTCCGGATCGCGGTTGGTGAGGTACTTCAGGACGCGATAGATCGACGCGCCGATCGGGACTGCGACCAGGGCGCCGATGATGCCGAGCAGGATCGATCCGATCGCGATGAGGATGATGATGGCGAGCGGGTTGAGGCTGACGGCCTTGCCCATGACTAGTGGCTGCATCACGTCGCCATCGAAGGATCCGACCACCACCGTGAGGGCGACCACGAGGAGCGCGACGATCGGGCCACGTTCGGCCAGCGCGACGATGGCGGCGAAGAAGGTGGCGATGGGTGCGCCGATCACGGGGATGAAGGCACCGAAGAAGACGATCGCCGCGAGCGCCGGCGCCATGGGCACCTGCAGGATGAGCAGGCCGATGAAGACCAGGATGGAGTCACACAGCGCCACGACCACGGTGCCGCGGGTGTAGCCCGAGAGGGACTCCCAGGCCAGGTGCCCCGAAGTGTCGACGTAGGGGCGGGTCCGCGTGGGCATCCAGCTGATGACCCAGGCCCAGATGGAGGCCCGCGAGAGCATGAAGAAGATCACGCCGAAGATGAAGACCGATCCGCCGAGCACGAGGTCGCCCACGGAGCCGAGGGCGGATGATCCGATGTCGAGCGCGAAGTTCTTCGCCCAGTTCTCCACGTCGGTGAGGTAGTTGTTGAAGTCGTCAGACGACAGGTTGAGTGGAGGCCCGGACGTCCACTTCTGCAACTCGGTCATCGACTGCGACACAGACTGAGCCAGGTCGGGAGCCTCGCTCACGATCGAGCGGATGACGATGCCCAGCACGACGACGATCGAGATGCCGATGAAGATGATCGACAGGATCATCGCGACGACCCTGTGGAGCTTCGCCTTGCGCTCGAGGAAGCCCATGATCGGAGAGGCCAGCGCGGTGAAGAACGCCGCGAGGAAGAGCGCGATGAGCACGATGGAGATCTGACCCATCAGGAAGATCAGTACGCCGAACCCGGCCAGGATGACCAGGATGCGCCACGTCAAGCCCGCCCAGGTGCGCAGCGTCTCGGGCACGCCGAGGTCAGCGGGACTCTGGTCGTCGTCCGATGAAGGAGCAGAAGGGGTGGCGCTGGGGTCGCTCATGCCCGGACCGTAGCGGACTGCGGCTAATCGACGCGCACGAATCCCCGGGGTGTCTGGAATCCGCAGGCAACGATGCCCGGTTCGTCATCCGTCACCCACGTGATCTGGGAGAGCGGCGCCTCGTCCGCTGCGAGCCAGGAATGCAGGGTGTCGACATCGCCACTGAGCTCGATCGACGCGAGCTCAACCGGACCACCAGCGAATGCCGGATGGGATTGCGCGGTCTCCCACTCGATGAAGTAGGGCAACTGAGGATCGTCGATGAGGTCGAGGACGCCGATCTGCCGCCAGCGCAACTCTGCTCCGTCGGGGCGAATGCGATGACCGGCGACGCTGGGGCGACCGAGGCGGGCCTCGACGGCCGCGATGTCGTCCACGGCCACGACCCAGCCCAGCCAGCCGCCGCCCTCCTCGGCACGGTGGCGCACGGCGCGACCGAACGGCGCCTTGTCGGCAGCGGGGTGGTCCAGGGCGGCCACGACCTCGACGTAGACCCCGTGGGCGAGAGGCAGGATGAAGTTGCGCGTTCCGAACGAGGGGTGGATGCCGCCGTCGACGAACCCGGCACCGAGCTCCGAGCCGATGCGCTGGACCACCTCGGCCAGCTCGCCCGGTGCGCAGGCATAGGAGACGTGGTCGAGCCGCATGGCCGTCATCCTGTCAATGCGCGGCCGGGACGCCGACACCCACCCCCCGGGATCGGTCCAGGCCGGGCCGCTCGAGGCACTAGGGTCGCTGCGGACAGGGAGGGACCGTGAGCGACACACCCGAAGCAACCGCCGGGTCACCGGCGCCGGACGCCCAGGCGGCAGCTCCGCCGACCGCGGCACTGGACAAGAAGAAGTCCATCATCCTCGGGATCATCGGACTGGTCTTCATCGTCTTCATCTTCGTGCGGGTCATCCCCCAGGTGACGGGCTCGGGCTACCAAGCCGCCTTCGCCGAACTCGCCGACATGACGCCTGTTGCGCTGATCATCATCGCGGCAACGGTGATCCTCTACCTGGCCGCGTACGGCTTGCCCTTCATGGCAGCCGCACCCGGGCTGAAGTACTGGCCCTCGCAGCAGGTGAACCAGGCGGCGTTCGCCATCTCCAACGGCGTGCCCGCCGGCGGAGCCTTCGGGCTCGCGGTGCAGTACGCGATGCTCGCGTCCTACAAGATCCCCGGCTCGGCAGCGACGGCCGCCATCACCGCGGTCGGCCTGTGGAGCATCTTCGTCAGTCTCGGCCTGCCGATCCTCGGCGTGGCCGCCCTGAGCATCGAGGGAGGCAACAGCAGCTACAACTGGGTGGCCCCCCTGGGTCTGGGCATCTTGGTCGTCGTCATCGTGGGCTTCGTCCTCATCATGCGCAGCCCCAAGTTGGCGGTGGCCGTGGGCAAGCTGGGCAACAAGCTCATCAACCCCCTGCGCAAGCACGTCTCGAAGCTCAAGGACATCGACCTGGTCGCGCCGATCACGAAGTTCCGCGCTGACATGTACGACGTGCTCCGCCGGCGGTGGCTCTTCCTTACGGTGGCGCAACTCTCGGTGATCCTCACACAGTTCGCGATCTTCTACGCCGCCCTGCGCGGAGTCGAAGGCTGGGACACAAGCGGCACCTCTCCGCTCGCCGCCTTCGCGGCTTTCGCCACCAGCCAGATCATGCTCATGGTCCCGATCACCCCGGGTGGCCTTGGGACGACGGATGCGCTCATGATCGCCCTGCTGCAGAGCATGGGCGTCTCGGGTTCCGTGGCCCAGGCTGCCGATGTCGTCTGGCGCATGGCGTCCTACCTGCCCCAGATCCTCATCGGCATCGTCGCGCTCGTGCTGTGGTTCCGTCGCGCCAACCGCACCTTCGCCGCTGCCAAGCCGGCCGACCCGGCACCGACCGCCTGACCAGCCCATGTGGAGCAGGTACGCCGCTCTCGGGGACAGCTTCACCGAAGGACTCATGGACGTCACGGGCCCCGAGGGCCGGCACGTCGGGTGGGCCGACCGGCTCGCCGCCACGCTGGCGCGCGGGGCCCCGGGCATGGAGTACGCCAACCTCGCCGTGCGCGGCAAGCTCATCGGGCAGGTCGTCGCGGAGCAGGTCCCGGTGGCCTGCGACCTGCGCCCTGACCTCGTCACCCTGGCAGCCGGCGTCAATGACGCGCTGCGGCGGTCCTACGACCTGCACGCCTCCGCCACGCATCTGGAGAACGGCGTGCGCCTCCTGCGCGGCACCGGAGCCGACGTGGTGCTCTTCGCCTTCGGTGACCCGTCCCGGCGGTCGCGCGTCATGGGATCGGTATCCGGGCGCATCGCGAATGCCAATGCGGCGACCCATGCGATTGCGAGGCGCTACGGATGCCGCGTCGTGGACTTCTGGGGATGCGCGGTCTTCGACGATGATCGCTTCTGGGACGAGGACCGACTGCACCTGTCGCCACTGGGGCACCAGCTCGCCGCGCGCGCGGCACTGGCGACGCTCGGCCAGGGCGATGACTCCTGGCGCACTCCAGGGGCCTCTCCGGCGCCTGCCCCGGCGCACCGCCGGATGAGCGGCCACGCCGCCTGGGCGAGCCGGCACTTCGGCCCCTGGCTGGCCCGCCGGCTGCAGGGGCGCAGCTCCGGGGACGGGGTCGAGGCGAAGCGCCCGGAGTGGGGCCCCCCTCCTCCGGATGCGTACGCCGTGGACCACCCCTAGACTCCTGGGCACAGAAGGGGAGTACCCCCTCGCCGTGGGTTCGTCATCACGGGGCCGCCGC
>CAZICY010000058.1:0-8711 GCA_964537955.1 uncultured Actinomyces sp.
CGATGAGGAACGTCGCCTCGCGGTCCTCCCAGCACTCGTAGATGTTGGGGCAGCCAGCCTCCTGGCAGACCGTGTGCAGCCCTTCGCTCTCGACGAGCGAGCGCACGGCCGTGTATTCGGGGCCCGTGCGCAGGCGCGTGCGAATCCACTCAGGCTTGCGCTCGATCGGGGTGGCGGAGTTGCGCACCTCGAGGCGGAGCAGCTTGCGCTCGGTCACGCGGTCGAGCCTACGACCCGCCCTGAGAGGGCCTCGAGGGTGCGCGCCTCGACGACCGGGAGCGCGTCCTCGATGCTCACCCTGCGGCCGAGCTCGGCGGTGAGGCTGGTTACCGAGGCGTCGCGGATGCCGCAGGGCACGATCCGATCGAAGGCCCCGAGGTCGCAGTCGCAGTTGAGGGCGAAGCCGTGCTGCGTCACGCCCTGGGCCACTCGCACGCCGATGGCGGCCACCTTGCGGTCGGGGCCGCGCTCGTCGGCCATCACCCACACCCCGCTGCGACCCGCCACGCGCGCCGTGGCGAGTCCGAAGTCCGCGCATGCGGCGATGAGCGCGTCCTCGAGTCTGCGCACATGCCCCACGACGTCCAGTGGCATCGGGAGTCGCACGATCGGGTAGCCCACGAGC
Organism: uncultured Actinomyces sp.; assembly: GCA_964537955.1. Classification (GTDB taxonomy): domain Bacteria; phylum Actinomycetota; class Actinomycetes; order S36-B12; family S36-B12; genus Mxb001. The sequence goes on from CAZICY010000058.1 coordinate 626, forward strand.
TGACCGGGACCGTGCCAGGTGATGCGGCCACCCCTGTCGACGTCGACGACCGGGGTGCCATCGACGGGTCGGTCGAGCGGCTCGGTGCGCCGGCCAGCGGTGTAGACGGACTCGTGTTCGAGGAGCAGGACCGTGTCGGGGGCGATCCCGGCGACCACGTCGGCATGGGTACGACGCTGCAGGTCCCACGCTTCCTCGTATCCGACAGCCTCAGGGCCGAGGCGTCGCAACTGGATCACGCCTGCAGCGTAGCCCGGGGCGGTAGCGTCTGCCCCGACCGCAGGTTGAGGCACACACGAGGGGGCTCCATGGGACCGCTGTCCGCGTGGGCGATCCGTCGACCGGTCGTGGCCCTCCTCGCCTGGCTGGTGGCCGTCGTGGCCGTGGGGTTCGCCGCGCTCACGCTGGACGGCAAGTTCAACGACTCCTTCTCCCTGCCCAGCACCCAGTCTGCACTCGCCCAGGACTTCCTCGAGGAGGTCTCGGCGCAGGACGCGAACACCAACTCCGCCACGGTGGTGTGGTCGCCCTCATCCGGCACGGTCGAGGACGAGTCGGTGAAGCGCGACATCGACGCCCTGCTGACGAAGCTCGCGGGCATCCAGGGCGTCACGTGCATCACCTCGCCCTACGGCAAGGACTACGGGTCCGCCTGTCCCAAGAAGGAGTCGGCCGCGCCGGACTTCCCCCCGGGCACCCCGCCGGAGTTCGCGCAGCAGGTCAAGGAGGCGTTCGAGAAGGGCACGACCGACGTCACCTTCCCCGAGGGCACGCCGGAAGCCGCCCAGCAGCAGCTGCTCGACCTGCTCAAGGCCAACAGGGCCGCCAAGGAAGCCACGTCCACGATCAGCAAGGACGGCACGGTCGCCTACGCCACGGTCACCTTCACCGGGGCAGGCCCGGCGGTCGCCAACCCCGAGCAGGCCGAAGCATTCGTCGCCGCCGTGCAGGCTGCCAACTCCTCGACCCTGCAGGTCGGCGCCACGGGCCAGATCCTCACCGCGGCTCAGGGCGCCCCCGGATCGAGCGAGGGCATCGGCATCCTCGCGGCGATTGTCATCCTCATCATCCTCTTCGGCAGTCTCGTCGCCGCAGGCCTGCCGATCGTCGTCGCTGTGGTGGGCCTGCTCGTCGGTCAGCTGCTCATCCTCGTGATCGCGCGCTTCCTCGATGTCGCGTCCTTCGCCCCGCAGCTCGCCTCGATGATCGGCCTGGGCGTCGGCATCGACTACTCGCTGTTCATCCTCAACCGCTTCCGGCAGGAGATACTCGAGGGCAAGGACCCCAAGGCTGCGATCAGCACGGCCGTGCGCACCGCCGGCCGCGCCGTGCTCTTTGCAGGCAGCACCGTCATCATCGCCCTGCTCGGCCTGTTCGTCCTCGGTGTGACCTTCTTCTACGGCCTGGCGATCGCCGCCGCCGCGACGGTCTTCGTCGTGATGCTCGCCGCTCTCATCTTGCTCCCGGCGGTCGCCAGCCTGCTCGGCAAGCACACGCTCGGCCTGCGCATGCCCTGGGCGCGACACCCGAAGCCGAAGCCGCTCGATGAGAGCAGGTGGGCCGGCTACGGTGCATTGCTGCAGAAGGCGCCGTGGCTCACCGCTCTCCTCGCCTTCGGTCTCGTCGTCCTCCTGGCAATCCCCGCCTTCTCCATCCGCCAGGGCTTCCCCGACAACGGCAGCGCGGCTCCGGGCTCGACCGCGCGCGTCGGCTACGACCTCATGAGCAAGGGCTTCGGCCCGGGTGTCAACGGCCCGTTCTTCGTCGCCGTCACGCTCCCGCTGCCCCTCGATGACACCGCGCTGACGAAGACGGTCGAGGCGCTCGCCGCGACCGAGGGAGTCGCGTCGACCATCCCCAATAAGGAGATGCTGCCGCTCTACAAGACCGCGACGATCGGCGGCAAGAACAGCCCCTTCAGTGAGAGCGGCATCGTCACGAGCGTGCTGGTGCAGCCGACGACGGCACCGGACGACCCGGCCACCAACGCGCTGCTCGATCGCCTTCGGACGCAGACCGCCCAGGCCATCGCGCCGACCGGCGCCGCGATCTACGTCGGAGGCACGCAGGCAGTCACTCAGGACTTCACCAACGTCCTCATCAGCGTGCTGCCGCTCTTCCTCCTCGTGGTCATCGGACTGGGGTTCATCGCCCTCTTCCTGCTCTTCCGGTCACTGCTCATCCCGCTCACAGCCGCGGTGACGAGCCTGCTCAGCTTCGCGGCAGCCCTGGGCGTCACCGTGGCGGTCTTCCAGTGGGGGTGGGGGGCGAGCCTCATCGGCGTCGCGACGACGGGCCCCATCCTGCCCTTCCTCCCGATCATGGTCTTCGCGATCCTGTTCGGCCTGTCGATGGACTACGAGGTGTTCCTCGTCTCGCGCATGCAGGAGGGGTGGCAAGCCACGGGAGACAATCGCGAGGCGGTCCGACACGGGTTGGCAGGATCAGGCAAGGTGGTCGTCGCCGCCGCGCTCATCATGAGCTCGGTCTTCCTCGCCTTCGTGCCCGTGCCCAACGACACCATCAAGCTCTTCGGAGTGGCACTCGCCTCAGCGGTGATCATCGATGCGTTCCTCATCCGCCTCGTGCTCGTGCCCAGCGTGATGTCGATGTTCGGTCGCGCCAACTGGTGGCTGCCCGGCTGGCTGGCCAAGCGCCTACCCAACTTCAGCGTCGAGTGAACGCCGACCTGCCCACGGGCGCCGTGGCGGTCATCTTCCGCTCCGTGCGTCGCCCGGGCGACGAGGGCTACGCCGCGATGGCCGCCGCCATGGACACGCTGGCCGCCGATCAGCCCGGCTACCTCGGCATCCGCTCGGTCCGCGACGCCGAATCAGGTGAGGGCATCAGCGTGTCCTACTGGCGCGACGACGCCAGCGCGCGCGCCTGGAAGACCGTGGCCGAGCATCTCGAGGCGCAGCGCCGCGGTCGCGAGGAGTGGTACTCCGAGTACGACGTCGTCGTCGCCGAGGTGATCCGCGCGTACCGACACCCGTGAGGCCAGGACGCGCGGGTCACCACGTGCGCGGCGCCAGGCGACTCAAGCGCTCGCCCGACCACTCGGCCGTCAGGAGTCGGGGTCGCCGCCGGTGTTGGAGATGATGTTGCGCAGGACCTCGTTGTTGGCCAGCTGGTCCGGGCAGGTCGTCTTGGCCCAGTCCTTGGCGGCGGCCGCCCACTCGGTCTGATCGCTGAAGTCGTCTCGCATCGACTGGAAGACCTCGAAGGGGTCGGTGCCCGCGGCGAGTTGGTCGCAGAACTCCTGGGCCTGACCGGAACTGGAGCCGCCGCCTCCGCAGGCGGTCAGCACCAGGGCCGCAGAGGCGGCGAGGGCGATGAGGGGTGATGTCACTGTGGCATGGCGCATGGCGGAATGTTGGCCGCGGACGCCCCCGCCGCGCAAGCGCTATGCCAAAACCGGCCCCACCGGCAGGCGCGTCTCGACCACGTCGCCCCCCACCCGCTCGACCCGGTACGCCGCGGGCCCGGTCTCGGCATCGACCTCGAGGTCGGCCATCACCCGGACGGCCTGGTCCCCCTCGTAGAGGATCCCGATCCGATCGTCGGTGGCGTAGGAGGTGGGGAGCAGCCCGTCGCCGACGACCCGCTGCAGCAACGGGCGCCGCTGCTCCTCGCTGTCGTAGTGGACGCCGTTGCCGTAGGGGACGAGCGCGAGCGCATCGGTGACGAGTCGCAGCGTGGGCCCGAAGGAGTCCGTGGGCCCGCCGACGTGCCAGCAGATGGAGCCCGCGCTCACCCCGGCCAGGATCGTGCCGCGCTCCCAGGCGGCACGCATCGCGGTATCGACGCCGTGCAGGCGCCACAGGGCCAGCAGGTTGGCCACGCTCCCGCCCCCGACCCACACGAGGTCGGAGCGACCCAGCACCTCCTCCGGATCGCGGTTGGGCATGGTGAAGAGCGCGAGGTGGTCGACGTCGCAGCCCAGCGCGCCGAGCGCGGCATAGGAGCGGGCAAGGTACGACGCGTCATCGCCGCTGGCGGTCATCACCAGGCAGACGCGCGGACGCTCGGCGCCGGTGAGGCGCAGCGCCTCGAGCATGAGGCCGCCAGGACGAAGCACGCCCCAGCGATCGGTGGCGAGGAAGCCCCCGCTCGTGGCGAGGATGCGGCGCGTGGTCATGATGCCTCCTGCTCTGGTTCCCAGGAGGCCCCGATGCCGAGGTCCTCGAGCACCGCTTCGGCGGCGCGGCGGCCGCTCACGAGCGCTCCCTGGATCGATGACGTGTCGCGGTGGTCGCCCGCGACGTAGGCGCCCGAGGGCGTGCGCACCGGCCGCTGCAGATCGAAGGGCACCGGCATGGCGGGCAGCGCGTAGGGGATCGGGTAGCTCGCGATGAGCTCCCATCGCGATGTCGGGACGCCGTAGAGCCAGCCGAGGTGATCGCGCACGGCTGCCTCGTGCGCGCTGCTCTCACGGACCCCCAGCGCGGACGCGGACACGAGGGCGCTGCCCGGCGGCGCGTATTCCGGCGCGGCATGGGTGAGCACCACGGTGTTGATCACCGGCCCGCGGCGCGCGCCATCCAGCGTGAGGACGGCCTCGCCCTCGGCCAGTCGGGACGCTTCCGTGTCCGGGCGGTAGTACCAGGTCGTCACGGACCGCGGCGCGGGCACGCGTAGGCCGGGGAGGAGGCGGTGAGCTGACCGGGGATCGGCTGCGACGACGACGGCCTGCGCGTCGAGGGAGGTGCCGTCCTCGAGGATGACGCCGCGCGCGGACACCGAGGAGACGGGGGTCTCCAGGCGCACATCCAGGCCGCTGGCCAGTTGCTCGGGGATGCGCTGCATCCCTCGCGCGGGAACGGCGGGCGTGCCCTTGACGAATGACCGCAGCACCAGGTCGAGGAAGCGTCGCGACGTGGTGAGTTCGGACTCCAGGAAGACACCGGCAAGGAAGGGCCGCAAGAGCCTCTCCATGAGCATCGGATCAGCGCCTGCTCGTCGCAGGGCCTCGTCGCTCGTCACGTCGGGCTCGCCGCGCAGCGACGCGGGGGAGCGCACCGCGCGGGATGCGGCGTACGCGGCGAAGCGCGCCGTCGAGACGGGCGAGCCGATGCGGGCGAGCACGGTGGGCACAGCCCAGCGGGGCGTGCGCCGGGGATCGGCCACGCGCGCCACCTGGCGGCGCCCGCGCGGCCTGAGCACCACCCGGGCGCCCGCGACGAAGGGCCGCAGGTCGAGGGCGCCGTGGTCGAGGACGCGCTGGCCCTCGGGGTAGGCCGGGTTGTAGAGCTGGAATCCGCGATCGAGCCGAAATCCGTCGACCACGTCGGTGCGCATGCGCCCACCGACGGCATCGGAGGCCTCCAGCACCGTGGCCGCGACGCCGAAGGCCTGCAGGCGCCGCGCAGCAGCGAGACCGCTCAGTCCTGCGCCGACCACGATGACGGACATGGCGCTCACGCTAGCCGCCTGTGGATAACTGAAGGCATGTGACCGCCCCGCGAGGGCACGATGCCGGCATGACGATGCCTGAGCGGCCCACGACCGACCACACGACGATCACCACCCTGCTCGCACTGCCGCCCGACCTCGTCGAGCGCGATCGCGCGCGACGACAGGCACTGCGCGTGGGTGCCGTGTGTCACGAGGGCCTCGCGCCGCTGAAGGAGGCGGCATTCGCAGGAGAGGGGCTGGCGCTCACCTGGGAGGTGCCCCTGGATGGCGAAGGCCTGTGTGCAGGTGAGGGTGTCCTCGCGACACTCGCCCCGATCGCGGCGGGCCTGGCGCTGCTGCACGATGCGGGCCTCGCCCACGGTGGCGTCACGGCGGGTTCGGTGCACGTGCATCTCGGGCGCGGGGTGCTGTCGGGCTGGCGGCCGGGCGGCACGCCCGAGGGTGATGTCACGGACCTCGTCGCCCTGATCGACGCCTACCTCCCGTCCGCTTCCGTCGGTGCCGACGTCGCCCAGATCGTCATCGCAGGCTCGGATCCAGACCCTGCGGCACGTCCGTCCATGGCGCGCATCGCCGCAGTCCTCGCGCGCGCGGCTGATGCGCGACTGCCCCAGATCTCCCCGCCGGCGCACCGCCGGGCCCGACTCGGCGATGCGCCACCCCCGCGCTCCGCCGAGGTCAGCGCGCCTCCTGCGACTGTGCGCCCTGCGCTCTCCGCCCAGGGACGTGGTCGGCACGCGGCCCGCAGGGCGTCGGCGGGGAGCCACTCGGCGTCGCTCGGCACGATGCGCGTGCCCTGGCGGTGGGGCGTGGCAGCAGCGGGAGCCGCGGCGGCGGCGCTTCTCGGCGTAACCGCGTTGGGCTCAGCCGGCTCTGCTCAGGAGATCTGTCCCGCCGTGCCGGCGACGTCCGCGTGGAGTTCGCTCGTGCAGCAGGTGATCGCCGGCTAGCTGCCGGCGACGGCCTGCTGGATCGCGGAGTCGATCGTCGGGTCGCTCCACGTGAAGCCGTCCTGCTCCAGGACCGCGGGGAGCACGCGCTGGCTGCCGAGCACGTCCTGCGAGAACTCCCCGAGTGCCACCTTGAGCGCGAAAGAGGGCACGGGCAGCAGGGTCGGACGGCCCAGCACGCGACCCATTGCCGCCGTGACCTCGGCATTGGTGACGGGCTTCGGCGCGGTGAGGTTGACCGGGCCGGCGTAGCGCTCGTCCTCGAGCAGGGCGATGAGTGCGGCGATCTCGTCGCGCATCGAGATGAATGACCAGTACTGCGACCCCGACCCGATCTTGCCGCCGAGCCCCGCCTTGAAGATCGGCATGAGCCGCTTCCAGGCGCCGCCCTTGGAACTCACCACCAGGCCGGTGCGCGCGAAGGGCACGCGGATGCCGGCATCGATCGCCGGCTGCGCGGACGCCTCCCATTGGGCGACGACGTCGGCGAGGAAGCCCGCACCCTGTGGCGCGGTCTCCGTGACCGCACGGTCGCCCGTGTCGCCGTAGTAGCCGATGGCGGAGCCGCACACGAGCACGGACGGCCGGGGATCGAGCGCCGCTGCCGCGCGCGCGATCGTGTCCGTGCCCTGCACGCGGGAGTCGAGGATCTCGGCCTTGTAGGCGTCGGTCCAGCGCTTGTCGCCGACACCCGCTCCCGCGAGGTGGATGATGCCGTCGATCCCAGCGAGGCCGGCAAGGTCAAGCCCGACAGGGGCGGCTTCGCCGACCCGCCGGGCCACATCGCCCGTACGCGGATCCCAGCGCACCTCGTCCGGTGCGGACGGCGCGCGACGCACGAGCCGCACGACCTCATGGCCTCGTGCGCGCAGGGCGGGGACGAGGGCGGAGCCGATGAGGCCGCTGGCGCCCGTGACGGCGACGCGCATCAGGCACCCACGTCCGCGAAGGTGCCCTCTTCGAGTCGCGTCCGCACCGCGGTGAGGAAGCGCGCTGCGTCGGCGCCATCGACCAGCCGGTGGTCGTAGGTGAGGGCGAGGTAGACCATCGAGCGGATCGCGATGACATCGCTGCCGCCGTCGCTGATGACCACCGGGCGCTTCACGACACTGCCCGTGCCGAGGATCGCCACCTGGGGCTGATTGATGATGGGCGTGTCGAAGAGCGCGCCACGGCTGCCGGTGTTGGTGAGGGTGAAGGTGCCGCCGGAGAGCTCGTCGGGGGCCACCTTGTTGGTGCGCGTGCGGTCGGCCAGGTCGGTGATGCGTCGGGCGAGGCCCGCCACGCTCAGATCCCCTGCGTCGCGCACCACGGGCACGAGAAGCCCGCGGTCGGTGTCCACGGCGACGCCGAGGTTGACCTCGCCGTGGTAGGTGACGGTGCCCGACGCCAGGTCGATGGAGGCGTTGAGCGCGGGGTACGCCGCCAGGGCTTCCACGGCCGCCTTGGCGAAGAAGGGCAGGAACGTGAGCTTGACGCCCTCGCGGGCCTCGAAGTCGCGCTTCGCGCGCTCGCGCAGCGCGGCGATGCGGGTGACGTCGACCTCCACCACCGTGGTGAGCTGCGCCGAGACCTGGAGCGACTCGACCATGCGCTCGGCGATGACGCGGCGCAGGCGCGAGAGCGGCTGGGTGGTCCCGCGCATCCCCGCGCTCGCGGGTGCGGGCGCGGGAGCCGATGAGGTCGGCGCCGCCGCAGCCGGAGCGGACGGTGTCGCG
>CAZICY010000059.1:0-8618 GCA_964537955.1 uncultured Actinomyces sp.
CCAATGGCATTGAGTACGTCCGCGCTGCCCTCGCTTCCGGTCAGCACATCGACGAATTCGCGCCCCGCCTTGCCTTCTTCTTCGTTGCGCGCACCACGCTGCTCGAGGAAATCGCGAAGTTCCGCGCGGCGCGGCGCATCTGGGCGCGCATCATGCGGGAGGAATTCGGAGCGCAGGATCCGAAGTCGCTCATGCTGCGCTTTCACACCCAGACAGCCGGTGTGCAACTCACTGCACAGCAGCCGGAGGTCAATCTCGTGCGCGTGGCCATCCAGGCCCTCGGTGCCGTCCTCGGCGGCACTCAGTCCCTGCACACCAACTCCTTCGATGAGGCCATTGCCCTCCCCACCGAGAAGGCGGCCCGACTCGCACTCCGCACGCAACAGGTCCTTGCCTATGAGTCCGATGTCACGAAGACGGTCGATCCCTTCGCGGGTTCCTACGCGATCGAGTCGCTCACCGACGAGATCGAGGAGGCCGTGCTCGCCCTGATGGCCCAGGTCGAGGAATTTGGCGGCGCGGTAGCGGCCATCGAGGAGGGCTTCCAGAAGTCCGAGATCGAGAAGTCCGCCTACGCCGTGGCGCAGGAGATCGACGCGGGGGATCGCGTTGTCGTCGGGGTGAACCGCTTCACCATTGACGAGGAGGAGCCGTACGAGCCTCTCCGCGTCGATCCGACGATCGAGTCCGAGCAGCGTGCCCGACTCGAGCGGGTGCGGGCAGAGCGCGACCAGGCGGCGGTCGACGCCGCTCTGGATCGCGTCCGCGCGGCGGCAGCGGGCACCGACAACCTCCTCTATCCCATGCGCGATGCCCTCAGGGCGCGAGCGACGGTGGGCGAGGTGAGCGACGCCCTCCGCGCCGTGTGGGGCGTCTACACGCCGGCCGACGCCTTCTAGTTATGGACCTCGTCATCCGTGGCGCGCGCTACGCGCTCGCGTGCGATGACGCGGGCAGCGTGCTCGAGCGGGTCGACATCGGCGTCAAGGACGGCCGCGTCGCGATAGTCGGCCCAGGCGCCCCGCGTGGGGCCACGGAGATCGACGGGACCCATCTGCTCGTCATGCCGGGGCTGGTCAACATGCATACCCATCTCGCCATGACCCTGCTGCGCGGCGTCGCCGAAGAGGTAGACCTGCAGGGCTTCCTGCGTCTCGTGTGGGCGGAGGAAGCGCGAATCATGGACGAGCGCGGTGTCTACGTGGGCACGCGACTCGGCGCCCTCGAGGCTGTGCTCTCAGGCACCACGACGGCTCTCGACATGTACTTCCATCCCCAGGCTGCCCACCGCGCCGCGGTTGAGGTCGGGCTGCGCCACGTGTCCGGCCCGATCTTCTTCTCCGGCCCTGGCCCTGACGGCTTCACGTGGGCGGAGCGCATGGCGCAGGCGCGCGCGTGGCCCGAGATCGTTGCCGGCATGGGTGGCCCGCATGTGCCCTTGGCCCTCCACCCGCACGCCCCTGTGACCGTCGGAATAGACCATCTGCGCGACGTGACCGAACTCGCTCGAGAGCAGGGGGCTCTCGTCCACACGCACGCTTCCGAGAATCACCGGGAAAACGAGGACACCGTCGATGCCACGGGCCTCCGGCCGGTGGGTGCTCTTGCGCGCGCCGGGGTGCTCGGCGTGCCGCTTGTCATCGCTCACGGCACACGGCTTCTCGCCGACGAGACCAGGTTGCTCGGAGATGCGGGCGCGGCCGTCGCCCATTGCCCGGGCTCCAACCTGAAGCTGGCGAGCGGCGTGGCCGACGTCGTTGGCTATCGGCGTGACGGCGTGCGCATCGGGCTGGGCACCGATGGCTGCTCGTCCAGCAACGATCTCGACATGTTCGCAGTGATGCGCACGGCCACCAACATCGCGCGAGTTCTCCGGGAAGATCCCACCGCGATCTCGGCCCGAGAGGTGGTGCTCGCGGCGACGATCGAAGGTGCCCGTGCCCTAGGCCTCGGGGACCGGATCGGCACGGTGGAGGTCGGCAAGGAAGCGGATCTCATCGCGCTTGACCTGAGGGCACCCCACCTGGTGCCGGTGCGTGATCCCTACGCCAGCGTCGTCTTCAGCGCGGGTCGCTCGGATGTCCGGCACGTCTTCGTCGCTGGAGAGCCCGTCGTGCTCGACGGTCGATCGACTCGGGTGGATGAGGCCACGGTGATGGACGAGGCTGAATCCCTAGTGAACGCTTCTGCTGCACCCGAGTGACGCAGAGTGATCTGTGTGGCCATCGGGACGTCTGGGTCATGCTCGCACCGACGCCCCCAGGCAACGGTTCGGTTACGGGCCGCCACGCGGTGATGGCCTCGTGAACCCGCTGGATAGCCTGACGTCATTAACCGTTCTCCGCTAACGCGGCCGTGCCGCGCCGGAGTCATCAAAGGAGGATCCATCGTGCGCAAGACGCTCGGTGTCATCGCAGGAATGAGCGCTACCGCGCTCTTCCTGGCTGCCTGTGGCAGCGCCCCTGATTCGGGTAGTTCCGAGACCGCGGCTCCCGCGTCGTCCTCGGCAGCGCCTGAGTCCTCGTCAGCAGCACCGTCGCCGGACGCCTCCTACAAGGCGTGCATGATTTCCGACGCCGGCGGCTTCGACGATCGTTCGTTCAACCAGACCGCCTATGCCGGACTCATGGAAGCGGAGGCTGGGCTCGGCGTGGAGATCCTCGCCCTGGAGAGCGGCACCGATGCCGACTACCAGCCCAATATCAACCAGGCCATCCAAGAGGGCTGCAACATGGTCGTGACCGTCGGCTTCCTGCTCGGCGACGCCACGGACGCGGCCGCCCAGGCCAATCCCGACGTCGACTTCGCCATCGTCGACTACGCCTACGAGGCGCCCTCGGACAACCTCAAGGGCCTCGTCTTCGCCACCGAGCAGTCCTCCTTCCTCGCGGGCTACCTCGCCGCAGGGATGACCCAGACCGGTGTCGTCGGCACCTACGGCGGCATTCCGATCCCCTCGGTGACCGCTTTCATGAGTGGCTTCTACCAGGGCGTCCAGTACTACAACGAGCAGAAGGGCACCGACGTCGAGGTCCTTGGCTGGGATCCGAGCGATGTCGAGAAGGGCACGTACGCCGGTGGCTTCGACGATCAGAACAAGGGCAAGCAGATCGCGAAGAACTTCATCCAGCAGGGTGCGGACATCATCTTCCCGGTCGCTGGCCCGGTCGGTCTCGGCAGTGCTGCGGAGGCCCAGGCCAACGAGGGAGTGTCCGTCATCTGGGTCGACACCGACGGCTGCATCAGCGCTGAGCAGTACTGCGATGTCTTCCTCACTAGCGTGATGAAGGGTCTCGACGTCGCCGTCGCGGCCAGCATCACCAGCGGCGTCGAGGGCACCTTCTCCAACGAGCTGTACGTCGGCACGCTGGAGAATGGCGGCACCAAGCTCGCCCCGTTCAACCAGTTTGATGGCGCCGTGCCGGCCGAGCTCAAGTCCGAGCTCGAGAGGGTCGCCGCGGGAATCAGCGCCGGGACCATCCGGTTTACGCCGTACCCGCGAGACCCCCCGATTTGCCGGGCGCGCCCGGGACCAGACCCCTAGGCTCTCGTCCCGGGCGCGCTGCTCGTACGACTCCGGAAGACTTGGCGACGACGTGGGGAGGGGAGCCCTCATGCGGCTCGAGCTTCGCGGCATCACGAAGCGCTTCGGTGATCTCGTCGCCAATGACGACATCTCTCTCACCATCGAGCCTGGCCAGATCCACGCGCTCCTGGGCGAGAACGGTGCAGGCAAGAGCACCCTGATGAACATCCTCTACGGGCTCCTGCGCCCCGATGAGGGACAGATCCTCGTCGACGGCTCGCCGGTTGCGTTTGCCAGCCCGGCAGATGCGATTCGCGTCGGCATCGGCATGGTGCATCAGCACTTCATGCTCGTGCCCGTCTTCACTGTCGCCCAGAATGTCGAGTTGGGCGACGAGCGGGTCGGCCCGATGGGCTTCCTGCGCAACTCCGAGGCTGAGGAAGCCGTCCGGGAGGTCTCTCAGAGATTCGGGCTGGCCGTCGATCCGTCCGCGGTCGTCGAGGACCTGCCGGTCGGCATCCAGCAGCGCGTGGAGATCATCAAGGCGCTCACCCGTGACGCCTCGTGCCTGATCCTCGATGAGCCCACCGCCGTGCTGACGCCCCAGGAGACCGACGAGCTGCTCGCCATCGTGCGCGGTCTGCGCGACTCGGGCACGAGTGTCGTGCTCATCACCCACAAACTTCGCGAGGTCCGCGATGCTGCCGATGTCATTACCGTCATCCGACGGGGCAAGGTCGTTGCTACCTCGATTGCGCCATCCACGCCTGAGGCTGAGCTCGCCGCGCTCATGGTCGGCCGCGAAGTCAGCCTCACGGTCGACCGTGGCACGTCGTCGCCGCAGCAGCCGGTCCTTGAGGTGCGGGGGCTGACGGTCTACGACATCACCGATCGTGCCGTGGTCGATGACGTCAGCTTCGACGTGCGCGCGGGGGAGATTCTGTGCGTGGCCGGAGTGCAGGGCAACGGGCAGACGGAGCTCGTGGAGGCCCTGATGGGGCTGCAGGAGCGCGTGGTCGGTGAGGTCGTCGTCGCGGGCACGGCGACGCGCAAGCCCGAGACTCGACGGATGCTCTCACTCGGCGTCGGCTACGTGCCCGAGGATCGCGAGGTTGACGGTCTCGTATCGACCTTCAGCCTCGCGCAGAACCTCGTCCTCGACACCATCTCGTCCCCGCCGTGGAGCCGCCACGGGATCGTCGACTACTCCCGCATAGATCAGGGTGCTCGCGATCTCCTCCGGCAGTACGACGTACGCGCCCGTGATGCCTATGTCACCGCAGGCACCCTTTCGGGAGGAAACAAGCAGAAGGTCGTTCTCGCTCGCGAACTCTCACGCGATTTGACCGTCCTTATCGCGGCGCAGCCCACTCGCGGCCTCGACGTGGGCTCCATCGAGTTCGTGCATCGTCGGCTCATCGAAGAACGGGACGCAGGCGTTGCCGTCGTCATCGTCTCGACCGAGCTCGACGAGGTCTACGCGCTGGCTGACCGCATCCTGGTGATGTACCAGGGGCGCGTGGCCGGGCTGGTCGGTCGCGACATACCCCGAGACGATCTCGGCATGCTCATGGCAGGGGTGGTGCCGGCATGAGCGAGGATCCGGGCCGCCAGGAAAGCGCAAACCCCATCATGGACAGTCGCACGCGCGACACCCTTCATCCACCGGCCGAGCCACCTCAGGGCACCTCCGCCGAGATCAGGCGTGCCGTCCTGGGGATGAACCTCCTCGTGTCCTTCCTCTCCGTGGTCCTGGCACTCGTCATCGGCGGGGTCCTCATCGTGATCTCCTCGCCCGAGGTGATCTCATCGGCGTACTACTTCTTCGATCGACCGGCTGACACCTTCGCTGCCATCTGGCAGACCCTGACGTCGGCCTACTCCGCGCTCTTCCAGGGCGCCGTGCTCAACGTGGGGGCGCTGGCCGAGGGTGACGTCGCGCGGGCCTTCTACCCCCTGTCGGAGACGATCACCATTGCGGCACCGCTCATCGTCGCCGGCCTCGCAGTGGCCATTCCCTTCCGTGCTGGCCTGTTCAATATCGGCGCCCAGGGCCAGATGACCTTCGCGGCCATTGGCGGCGGCTATGTCGGCTTTGCTCTTGCGCTCCCCGCGGGCCTTCACCTGCTCGCCTCCGTGATGGTGGCCATGGCCTTCGGTGCCTTCTGGGCCGGTATTGCCGGCTTCCTTAAGGCGCGGACCGGGGCGCATGAGGTGATCACCACGATCATGCTCAACTACATTGCCCTCTACCTGCTCAGCTGGGTGCTCAACCAGGACTGGTTCCAGCGCGAGGGTCGCAACGACCCCATTAGTCCCATCCTCGCGGACACCGCGGTCTTCCCCGCGATCTTTGGCGGGGGCCTGCGCATCCACGCGGGTTTCCTGATGGCTCTCCTCGCGGTGGTCGTCATGTGGTGGGTCCTCAACCGCACCACCCTGGGCTTCCGCATCAACACGGTCGGAGCCAACGCGTCCGCTGCGCGCACGGCAGGCATGAATGTCGGGCGCACCTGGATCATCGCGATGCTCATCGCCGGAGCCATGGCGGGCCTGGCCGTGACCATGAATGTCAACGGCACGGACAAGGTCGTCACCGCAGGGATCGTCGGTGCGATCGGCTTCGACGCAATCACCGTGGCCCTGCTCGGCCGGGCATCGCCCTTCGGCGTCCTGTGGGCAGGCCTGCTCTTCGGTGCTCTCCGTGCGGGCGGTCTGACCATGCAGGCTCAGACGGGGACACCCATCGACATCGTCCTCGTCCTGCAGGCGCTGATCGTTCTCTTCATCGCGGCGCCCGCGCTTGTGCGATCGGTCTTCCGCATTCGCGGGGGGTCCGCCGAAGCCATGTCACTCGCGAAGGGGTGGAACGGATGAGCGTCGCCACCGCTGCCCCCGTCGAGGCGCCGGCCATCGCGCCGGTATCGCCTCGGCGCCCGCTCATCATGATCGGGATTGCCGTCGTGCTCGGCGGCCTCTTCACATGGCTTGCGCCGGCCGATCAGGTGACCACCTTCATCTTCAACCTCGGCGAGCAGTTCTTCGAGATCCCGGACTGGTCGGTCAACTCGCGGGCAGCTGCCGCGGCCTTTGCGATCGTGGCACTGATCGCCGCGCTTGTGGCCTGGCCTCTCAACATGCGCAGGCGCAGCCTTATGTGGCCGTCGGTCATCATGGGCGCCGCCCTGGTGATGTCTTTCCTCGCGTGGGTCGCCGCCGACGAGCGGCTCCCCGTCACGGGTCTGCTCCAGGGCTCGCTCCTCCTTGCGGTGCCGCTCGTCTTCGGCGCCATGGGTGGAGTCCTGTGCGAGCGCGCCGGCGTGATCAACATCAACATCGAGGGCCAGTTGCTCGCAGGGGCCTTCATGGGTGCCGTGATCGGCTCCCTCGCCGCCAACGCCTACCTCGGCCTGATGGCCGCTCCTCTGGCGGGTGCCCTCATCGGCGTGCTCCTGGCGGTCTTCGCCACGCGCTATTTCGTCGACCAGGTTGTCGTCGGCGTCGTGCTCAATGTGCTCGTCATCGGACTCACCGGCTTCCTCTACAGCCGCTTCCTCACGGAGGACCCGGACCGCTGGAACAACCCCCCGCGCCTGCCCAACATCACCATCCCTGTGCTCTCGGAAATCCCGGTGATCGGTCCGGTGTTTTTCGAGCAGAACCTCATCGTCTACCTGATGTACATCACGGTGATCCTCGTCCAGGTCGGACTCTTCTCCACGCGCTGGGGGCTTCGCGTGCGTGCGGTGGGGGAGCATCCCCAGGCGGCAGATTCCGTGGGCATCCGCGTCAACTCCGTGCGCTTCCGCACCGTGGTGCTCGGCGCGGCCGTTGCCGGGCTCGGCGGGGCATTCTTCACGCTCGGGTCCGTCGGCGCCTTCGGTCGCGAGATGACCGCGGGCAACGGATTCATCGCCCTGGCAGCGGTCATCTTCGGGAGGTGGACGCCGCTGGGCTCGCTGGGCGCGGCATTGCTCTTCGGCTTCGCCTACAACCTCCAGAACGTCCTGTCCATCATCGGTTCGCCTATCCCGAGTCAGTTCCTTCTGATGGCCCCCTACCTGGTGACGCTCTTCGCCGTTGTCGGGCTGGTGGGCAAGGTGCGCGCACCCGCGGCGGATGGCGTTCCCTTCCGCAAGTCGACGTGAGGGGGACGAAGGACATGGACATCGACTGGCCAGCGCTACGCGAGGATGCGATCCGGATCATGGAGCGCGCGTACGCGCCTTACTCGCGCTTCAGGGTCGGCGTCGCTGGCCTCGTCGACGATGGGCGCGTTGTCACAGGCTGCAATGTCGAGAATGCCGCGTACGGCGTTGGGCTCTGCGCGGAGTGCGGCATGGTGTCGGAGCTCCACGCGACGGGTGGGGGTCGCCTGGTGGCGGTCGCCTGTGTCGACCAGCACGGCGACCCACTGATGCCGTGCGGCCGATGCCGACAACTGCTCTGGGAGCACGGTGGGCCCGACTGCCTTCTCGCCACGCCCGAGGGAGTGCTCCCGATGCGCGACGTACTGCCGCAGGCCTTCGGGCCGGATGACCTCGTGGCCCGCCGCGAGGATCGACCGTGACCAGGGCGGAGCCCTTCGCCGCGGTAGACCTCATTCGCATCAAGCGCGACGGGGGCACACTCAGCGACGAGCAGATCGACTGGCTCATCGACGCTTACACCCACGGCCACGTCCAGGACGAGCAGATGTCCGCCATGGCGATGGCGATCTTCTTCCGGGGCCTCGGGGAGCGCGAGTTGGTCCAGTGGACCCAGGCGATGATCCGCTCCGGTGAACGAATGGACTTCGCGTCGCTGGCGCGCCCTACCGTCGACAAGCACTCCACCGGGGGAGTGGGCGACAAGATCACTCTGCCCCTGGTGCCCATCGTCGCTGCCTGTGGCGCAGCAGTGCCTCAGTTGTCGGGCCGCGGGCTTGGTCACACGGGCGGCACCCTCGACAAGCTCGAGTCCATCCCAGGGTGGCGGGCGCACCTATCCAACGCTGAGATGCTCGCCATCCTCGCTGACGTCGGAGGCGTGATCTGCGCGGCCGGCTCAGGGCTGGCGCCCGCGGATCGCAAGCTCTACGCCCTCCGAGATG
>CAZICY010000060.1:0-8579 GCA_964537955.1 uncultured Actinomyces sp.
CTCACGACAACGACTTGCTCGACCGCCTCTCGTCGGACGCCCGACTCGGTCTCACACGCGAACAACTCGACGCCCTCATTGCCGAGCCGATGGAGTTCACGGGTGCTGCCCGCGACCAGGTCGCGCGCGTCGCCGATCGCGCCCAGGCAATCGCGGAGGCGCATCCATCGGCAGCGGCGTACTCCCCGGGATCGATCCTCTAGCGCGACGTGCCCCCGAGGGGAATTGCTCCCCGCGTCACATCACCCACAGTTCAAGTTCTCACATTTCACAAATACGTAGACCTCGAAGCGCTTGTGGTCATCACTGTCGCTGAGGCGCTCCATCCGGAACTCGAGTTTGGCGCCCTTGACATCGCGGTCCCACCAGTGCTTGGTGCCGACGCTGCAGAATTGCCGCATGTCGTAGCCGACCGTGGCATTGGGACACCCCATCGTGGGATTGGAAAAGTCAAGTTCGAGACTTGAGCTGTCGGTCTTGAATGGTCCGTAGAAGTTGAACTCGAGGTCGTCGCTCCCGGCGCTGTCACCCCAGTAAGTGGTGCGCTGTCCGGGGCCGATGGTGCGACCATTGGACCAGTTGGGGTCACCACGGACATAGATGCGGTAGGTCGCAATCCACTGATCGCTCTGGCGGTGGTAGATCTCGCGGTCGTAGGGGTTGACGAAGGTCGCCTCGACGCCCTTCGTGCCCCAGCCAGCCACCTCGCCGGCGTCCTCCGAGGCGGATTCGATGGGGGCAGGAGACGAGGTCTCGGGTGCGGATGCGCCGGAGCCGCACCCCGCAAGCAGGGCTACGGACGCGAGGCAGGCGAAGACCGGCAGCAAGCGCATCCTGGCATCGTAAGCGGCCGCGCGTCCCCAGGTGAGGTTCGAGTGAGTAATCCGAATATGGGAGAGCGATAGTCCGGCCTATCGGCCTATCGTCACTGACGTGAACCGTCGCCTGGCCCTTGTCCTCGTCGCCACCGCCGCCGTGGCCCTTGCGGGATGCGCCACTTCCGCCGCGCCCGCGCCCGTCGAGTCGGCATCCTCCGCCGGTGCACCCGCTGCTCAGTCGCCGACCCCCGAGCCGACGTCCGCTGAGCCGACGCCTGCGCCCGCGGTCCCGCGGGTCGTCGCGTTGGGCGATAGCTACACGGCGGGCTTTGGCTACTACGACGATGGTGTGGAGTGGGATGACCTCTTCGCGTGCGCTGACACGGAGGAGACGGCTGAGGTCAGGAACAACCCGTGCTCCTCCAATTCCATGCTCCGCGGCATCAAGGGACCACTGGAGTTCGCGCCCGACTACGGCTTCGCCAACCAGGTCTCCTGGGCCGCGCAGGTCGCCAGCGCTCTTGGCGTCACCCGGGAGACTTCACCTGATCTCTACGCGAATCTCGCGGTCCAAGGATCGACCGCGCGGGAATGGGCTGAGGACAAGCTCGTCTTCGAGCAGTTCGGCGGCGCCAACGGACTCGATGCCGTCACCTCACTCGATCCCGATCTCGTGCTCCTCACTTTGGGAGGCAACCCGACGCTGTCGAAGGTCCTCCTCGGTGGTGGAGCGCGATGCCAGGAGTTCGACAAGCCTGTCCAGACGGATGCCCTAACCGAGTGCTTCACGTCGCTCGTCGACGAGGACGGCACGACACCGGCTCTGGCCACGGTCTACGAGCGCCTCCTCGACTCCACGGACGCCCAGGTGATGGTGCTCACCTATCCCCAGGTGATCCCGCAATTAGGCCTCACGCTCGGGGGATGGTCGCCGGAGGCACTGCTCGTCGCGCGCGATGCGCTCAACACCGCGGTCATGAAGGCTGTTCTCGAGGTGCGCAAGGAGCATTCCGAGGGCGTGCGCCTACTCACCGCGGACCCGGAGTTCGCCGTCGGCCTGCCACCGGGCGACTACGTCTCCGAGAGTGACTGCTTCGGCCGCGCTCAGGCCAAGGACGGCACGGACGGCCCCAGCAACCAATCGACGCTCACGCAGGAACTCTTCGGTGAGGAATACGCGGAGTCTGGCTGGTGCGCAGGCCCGCCGTGGACGATCCCATCCGACACGGGCGTGCACCCCAATGTCAGGGGGTACGCCGAGCTTGCCCGCGTCGCGCTCGCCGGCCTAGGGCGCAACTAACCATGCATCGCACCGCGGTCGCTGTCGTTGCCGCCGTGACTTCAACTTCCCCTGGATATCCCTGGTGGTGGAGAGTGACTTCCCTTGGCAGTCTCGGGCGAAGTACTGGCTCAAGGGCACCGCGTCGATGCGGTACTAGAGTGCCCGTATGAAGGCGCTCCTCGCGTGCATCGTCGCCATGTCTGCCGTGCTCGCTCCCTCAGCCGCGAGTGCAGTGCCGTTGTCTGTCCCGGCCTCGGTCGATGCGCTGGACTCAATCGATGCGTCTGCCGAGACGCTGGCCTGGAGGCCATGCGAGGGACCCAAGGGTGCGCAGTGCGCAGAGATCCAGGTCTCCGGCCGCGACACAGGAGACTGGACCATCCCCGTCATGAGGCTGCCGGCCACCGGCAAGCGCATCGGTGTCCTCTTCACCAACCCCGGTGGCCCTGGAATTTCCGGCGTGGGCTACCTGCGCAACTGGGGCGACACACTGGCGCGACTGCGTGTGTCGTACGACGTCGTGAGCTTCGATCCGCCGGGCATGGGCGGGAGCGTCCCGGCGGCCACCTGCCTCTCCGAGGCTCAGAAGGCCGCGATCCGGGATCAGCCCAGCGCACCCCGCGGTCGCGCGGAGCGACAGACGGCGTACCAGCTCGCCCGCCTCATCGGCGATGCGTGCGAGTCCCTGCTTGGCGCGGCGCTCGAGAACGTCAGCACCGTTAACGCCGCCGCCGTCATGGATGCGATCCGAGCGGCGCTCGGCGAACGCCGCATCTCCTACCTTGGCTTCTCCTATGGGACGTTGCTGGGCACGGTCTATGCCGAGCGCTACCCGGACCGCACCTGGCGCTTTGTGCTCGATGGTGCGATGGATCCGGCCCTCGGCTACGACCGCGTGCGCCGTGACCAGGCAGTCGCTCTCGACAAAGCGACCCGTCGCTTCAGCAAGGACTGCCCCCAACATCGCAACTGCCCGCTCACGGGTGATCCGGCCCAGGACATGCGCACCCTCGCGGACTTCGTCGACGCTCTCGATGAGAAGCCGTACCGTCACAACGGCAAAGAGTTGTCGGGCCTTCGTGCCCTCAACCTCATCCAGTCGTCGATGTACTACCCGCCGTATGGCTGGCGTGTGCTGCGCGGGGTCTTGGGACCTGCACTGATGGACGGCAACCTCAAGCCCTTCCTCAGGGCGGCGTACTCGCCGGACAACATGGTCAATCCCGCGGATCCCGAGTATCTGTCGGTCGTGTGCGAGGACCTTGCCACAACGCGCGACCCGTCGGTCATTCCGCGAAAGGCGCGCCACTGGGCAGAACTCGCACCACTCAACGGTGCTAGTCGCGCGTGGTCCACGGCGCCGTGTGCCACGTGGCCCACGCGTCAACCTGCGCTGCCCGCACAACTTGACGCTGCGGGCTCCGGACCGATCCTGGTGATCGGCACGACTTATGACCCGGCAACGCCGGTGAAGTGGGCGAAGGGCTTGAGCGCGATGCTGGACAACAGCTACTACCTCGAGTGGCAGGGCGATGGGCATCTGGCCTATGACGGCGATCGCGGTGGGCCGTGCGTCACGCGAGTCGTCGACACGTTCCTGCTCAAGGGTGTGCGGCCTGCCCAGGAGACGATCTGTCGGGCGGTCTAGCCCTTCCAGGCCCTCGCTGCGTCCACGGGCGCCGATCCGAGCTTGTCTGGCTGCGCGAGACTCGCCTGAAAGGCCTTGCGGCCCCGGGTAGGAGCTAGCTGCAGTCGAATCGCGGGTAGCAGCGGATTGTCTGGATCGTGACGGTGAAGCGCTTGTTGTCGCGGGAGTCACCTTCGCGCTTTACGAGGAACACAACGCCGTTCTCGGTGACACCATTGATGATCCGCGTTTCCTCCCTCCCGACATCGCAGTAGGTATCCCCACCTTGCATGTCAAAGGTGAGGTTGAGGTTGGGGCATCCCACGGAAGGGTTGGAGAAATCCATCTCGATGTTGCCGCCGTCACGTGGATGCACGAATTTCAACTCGAGGTCATCGGTGACGGTGCTCTCCCCCTGGAAGGTCGTGCTCTGGCCGACGGCGAGGTCTCGGCAGTCATTCGTTCGGCGATTGCATAGTCGGATTGCCGCACCATTTTCATCCGCATTGCGCACGGTCGCCTCGACGCCCTTGGTACCCCACCACGCTGCTGGGGCTCCCGACTCGGTCTCCGAAGCGATGGGAGCGGCGCTCGAACCACATGCGGCAAGCAGGGCAGCAGCAGCGAGGACTGCCGCACCGGGGAAGAGTTGGTGTGGCGTCATGTGCCAAGGGTCGCACGCCTGGTCAGGCGAGGATGTTCGTGCGTGAGTTCACCGTATGTCGCTAGGGCTTCCAGGCCCTCGCCGCGTCGACGGCCATGGGAGCCGCGACGAAGCCCCATCCGGTGGCGTCATTGGGTACGCCGTCCACGGCGTCGGGCGGAGCGCCGCACTGGAGATCACCCAGCGGTAGTGCCGTGTCGCGCATGAGTCGCGTGACCTCGTCGGGCTGTCCGACGAGGGCGGGATTGGCCTGCAGCATGAGCGCAGCCACACCCGCGACGAGCGGAGCGGCAAAGGACGTCCCGGAGATCGCCTGGTAGGTCCCGTCCATGGTGGCGGTGACGACGTTGTCGCCGGGTGCGACGACGTCAGGGGCGATGCGCCCGTCCGTGGCCGGACCGCGCGCCGAGAACTCGGCGAGCTCACCCTCCTGAGTGGTCGCGCCGACGCTGAGGAAGGAGTCGCCTTCTCCCGCCGGGCTCGCCGTCTCGCATTCGGGACCGTCGTTGCCGGCGGCGTAGACCTGGAGGATTCCCGACGCGGCCAGAGCCTCGCTCGCGCGCTTCATCGGCTCGTCATCCGCGCTGCGCACCCATGAGGAATTGATGATCTGTGGTCGGAGATCCGGGCGAGGATCTCGCTCATCGAGTGTCGTCGGCGCAAGCATGAACTGCATTGCGTGCACGACTCCCGACAGCGGGCACCCTCCCTCGCTGCACGCGATGCCGGCAATCCAGTCAGCTCCCGTGGCCACGCCTATCACATCTCCGACGGCGAGGCCCGCCACCGCCGTGCCGTGGCCGGCGAGGTCGACCGGCTGCTCGCGGTAGGCACGCAGGGGACTCCACCAGTTGTAGTTGTGGTCGCCATCGCGCCCGCGGTAGCCGTCGACGAGCGACTCGTGTTTGAAGGCCACGCCCGTGTCGATGATCCCGATGGTCACTCCCGCGCCATCGATGCCCTCGGCATGCACCTCGTTGACCCCGAGCGCATCCACCTCCCAGCCGCCGTCACCGGGCTCGGGGAAGGGAGGGGATGTCGACTCCGGATCATCGATCCCGTCGGGCACTTCCTCCTTCCACACCTTCTGCACGCCGGGTAGTTGTGCGAGTTCGTTGCCGAGGTCTTCTGTGCCGGCGAAGACGAGGGCGTTCGAGATCCACAGCGATACATAGCGCGCGTCCGCCGCTTCCGCGGCTGCGATGGAAGCAGCCTGCGAGGCGGCCGCCGTCTCCTGGAGCAGGCGCACGACTTCGCTCCCGCGCTCGTCCCAGTCGGCGATCGTCTCTGTGCCGGTCAGGTCTGCCTTGTCGGTGAATTGCACGACGAAGAGATCGTCGCCGGGCTGGAGAGAGGCGGATTCGTAGTCGCTGCGCACCCCCGAGTCGATCGTGGGAGCCGACTGCCCGCACGCGCCGAGCAGCACGCATGTCGCGGCGACAAGTCCGGCGAAAGGCGGCGTAGCTCTCATGCGCTCATGGCTCCCGAGTCATTCGAAGGTAGGTCGCCGCCAGTATCCACGGCGATGCGGGCGACGACACGTGTGCCTAACCCGGATGACACCGGTGTGCGCTGCCATTCGAGGCACACCTGGTCGAGCATTCGCGAACCGAGGCCGTGTGGAGCCTGATCGATGAGCCCACGACCGTCGTCGATGACAGTGATCTCCACCCGAGAGGGGCTCGACAGGTGCACGCCGACACTGACCTTGCTCGCGCGGCCGTGGCTCACCGCATTGCCGACGCACTCCCGCACGATCTCGATGGCTGTCTCAGAGGCCGCGATGTCGCCGGCCAACTGCGCGCGTGCCTCACCATCGACTTCGAGGGAGACCTCTGCGAGGCCCGACCACACGGCGATGACGCCGGACATGGCTTGCTCGGGGTCGATGGGCGGGGGCTGGAACTCCTCGGTGGCGAGCCGGTTGACTCGCTGGACCGCGGCCATGACTTGACTGAGCACCTCGTCCATCGCCTGACTATCGGGCTGACGTGCCCATGTCTCGAGGCGCAGCGCCGCGGCGGTGAGCTCCGATTGGACGCCCCCGTGGAGCTCGCGTGCCAGCACGTGGGCTGCTGCCCATGACTCCTGCTGCACGCGATGCGATGACCACTCCGCCTGCGTTACCGCTGCCTCGCGTTCGCGCTCAGCGATGGCAAAGCGGCGATCCTCCGCAGCGAAGATCGCAGCGCCCAGTGCGGCGAGCGGCGTCAGGATGAAGAGTGTCTGCCCACCCTGGGACCAGCCGGACCAGAAGCTGCCGCCCATGAGAGAGGAGGCGGTCATCGGGACGGTCGCGACCGCGACGCCGACGGCGACGTAGGTGAGCGCGGCCGGCAACCACGACCACGGTCCGATGAGAGCGGCATGGCGCGCGTGCCGCTTGCGCGCGATGTGCAGGATCGCCCACGCGATGATCCCGATCGAGGCGGCGCCCATGAGGCCGACCACGACTCCGAAGATTCGGATCGCGCCCGGGATGGCGGAGGGCGTGATGACCGCGGCGGTGAGCACGGGGTGATACGGGTCCATGCGCAGGGCGTCGACCGATATCGAGCGCACCCAGCGCTGTGATCGGATCTTGAACGGCGTTCGTGGCGGCTCGACCGATGCGCCCTGCTCGGTGCCCACGAGGGCATGACTGAGTGGGCGCACGACATCGGTGACGGTGGTGTGCATCACCGTGGCGAGTGACCGCGCGGTGGCTGGATCGCGCCCGGCCTGCATTGCCGACGTCAGCAGGGTGACGATGGTCGACATCTGGGTGAGCAGGGTGTCGCGGATGCGCTCGCGGGTCCTCCGCAGACGCTCTTCGGCGTCGGCACGCTGTGCCCGCGCCACTTCCTGGCGCTCATGCAGATCCGCAAGCGCATCATGGTGACGGGTCCACGCGTCGACGATGATTGCGGCGAGGGCAAACCAGCACATACCGAGCGCGGCTCCACCGGTCACGCGATAGAGCCACTGGTACTCCGCGCTGACGCCGAGATTGACGCTCAGTACGGCGATGGTCGCACCTCGCACCACTCCTGCAATGAAGAAGACGCCTAGCGCGGTGGCGGGTCGGGGCTTGCGTGGTCGCTCGGGTAGCAGGACTCGACCGAGCCCGAGGTACACGGCACCGCCCACGGCGGTGCCCGCTAGACCGACGAGGGCCCAGATGAACACCGATCCGCCGTTGACCGCCCGATCGAAGACGATGGTCGGGGCCAGCGACGGGATGGTGATGAGGAGCAGCCCGCGCAGCGTGACGGCATAGTGACCGCCGATCCGGTCGAGAACGTCTCGCGCTGATGTCCAGCGCATGGCCTACTCCCCCGTGCGCACTGAAGGCAGCCCCGCGTGGGCGGCGTAGATGCGCGTTGCCGCGACGCGGGGGCTGATGCGCGAGTCGCCGGCGACGTCGAGCACAGCGAAGATCCTGCTCACCATGGCCTCCACTGCACGCACGGATGTCGATCGCTGCTTGGCGATCTCCTCATTGCTCAGTCCCTCCGCGATGAGCCGCAGCGTATCCCGCTGGGCGGCGCTGAGACGCCCGAGCGGATCGATCCGTTCCCGGTCCTCGCGGAACCGGCCGGAGGGGTCACCGTCGGAAAGGACGAGCTCGAGGGCCTCGAGGAGGGTCCCCGGGTCGCCGAGCGAGCGCTTGACGAGGTAGGCCGCGCTATCAGGTATGGACGCGGGGCGCCCGCCGATATCGGGGGCCGCTGCCTGGGTGAGGAAGACCAGGGCGAGGTGCGGCATAGACGCGATGAGGGCGGCGGCCAGATCGATACCGCTGGGTCCGGGGCCGAGCTCGATGTCGAGAATTGCGGCGTCGGGATCGTGATCCGCGACCAGTGCCAGAGCCTCGGGGACACTCCCCGCGGGCAATGCCTCGAAGCCCGCCTCCTCGATCACGCGGACCACAAGGCCGCGCACAAAGGGCTCGTCTTCGACGATGAGGACCTGCCGGGTCCAGCCCCCGCGCTCCATGAGGCGGAGGGTAGACCCGCCCCTCTCCCGCGACTGAGGCAAGGGTGAGATAACCGAACACCACCCCCGAGGGCTCCGCGGCGAGCAGGGGCGGGCCCCTCTCCGTGCCCCTCTGACAGGATTCCCCCGTGCCCGATTCCCCCGTGCCCGCCGAATACGACCTCCCCGAGGGGTATCGCCACCTCTACTCGGGCAAGGTCCGCGATCTCT
>CAZICY010000061.1:0-8576 GCA_964537955.1 uncultured Actinomyces sp.
GGCGCATGGCCATGATGGCGCCCGCGACATCGCCGTCGGAGATGAACTTGATGCGGGCCCCGGCCTCGCGGACCTCGCGGACGAGGTCGTCGTGGCGCGGGCGGTCGAGGATGCATACCGTGAGGTCCCCCACCGCCATGCCCTTGGCCTTGGCCACGCGGATGAGATTCTCCGCGCAGGGAGCTGTGATGTCGACCGCGTCCGCGGCCTCCGGGCCGGTGACGAGTTTGCGCATGTAGAAGACCGCGCTCGGGTCGTACATCGATCCGCGCTCGGCGACCGCGAGCACCGAGATCGCATTGGACATGCCCTTGGCGCACAGAGTCGTGCCGTCGATGGGATCTACGGCCACGTCCACCTGGGGGCCCGTCCCATCGCCCACGCGCTCGCCGTTGAAGAGCATGGGCGCGTCATCCTTCTCGCCCTCGCCGATGACGACGACCCCCGCCATGGAGACGCTGCCGATGAGCTGCCGCATGGCATTGACGGCGGAGCCGTCCGCGCCGTTCTTGTCGCCGCGCCCCACCCAGCGCGCGGCCGCCATCGCCGCGGCCTCCGTCACCCGGACGAGCTCAAGGGCGAGGTTGCGGTCGGGAGCCTCCGTGACGCGCATGCCTGACTCTCTCACGGCAGACCGCCGAGGTGTGGGCCTGCGCGCGATCAGGGACGATGGTCCGGTGAGCGACGACACGGCAATGCCCGACTCGGGCGAGACGCGCCCTGTGTCGGCCATCGGTCAGCAAGGGCCGCCGCCGGTGGGAGACGAACTGCGTCCCACGGGGCGACCCAATGCGCGGCTGCGCCAGACGGTCCGCGACATGGTGCTCTCGCTGGCCGTCGTGCTGGCCGTCATCGCCGTCATCTTCGCCATCACCTGGCGACCGACCCCCGATCCCGTGCGCGTGATCGACCCGACGCCTGCACTCGCGATGGCGCGCGCCCAGGCCGACTATCCCGTGCTCTATCCCGCCGACCTCGATGCCGCATGGCGTCCGACCAGCGCTCGGTGGGAGATCACCCCGCTGTCGGAGCCGGATCCCGCCTGGCACGTCGGCTTCGTCACCCCCGACGATGCCTACGCCCAGTTGGGCCAGTCGGCGACGGACGACGAGGGCTACGTGGCCGATCAGGTGCGCGGGGCCGAGCCGGCGGGGGAGTGGCAGGGATGGCTGCGCTACGAGTCCGCGGAGCAGCGGGCTCTCGTGCGTGTCGACGACGGCGTGACCGTCGTGGTGTCCGGAACGGCTCCATGGCCGACGCTCCAGGTGCTGGCCGAGCGGCTTAGTCCGGTGGCGGTGCCTGATCAGGCGACGGCGCCGGGTCCGGCGTCTGGCGCACCTGCTGGCTGAGGCGCTCCTGCGCGCCCGCGAGCCACGTCTCGCATGCGCGCGCGTACTCCTCGCCCTTCTCCCACAGGGCAAGGGCCTCCTCGAGGGTGACGTCGCCGGTCTCGAGGGCAGCCACGACATCGGCGAGTGCGGCGCGCGCCTCTTCGTAGCCGAGAGCGGGTGCGCCGTCGCTCGGCTGGCGGCTCGTCATGCCCATCAGGGTAGGTCCTCGACACTCACCGTGAAGGCCCCGCCCGCGACGCGCGCGTCGAGCGTCTGGCCCGCGACCAGATCTCGGGGATCGCGCACGATCGCGCCGTCGCCGGACCTCAGAACCGCGTAGCCGCGCTCGAGTGTCGACGCGGGCGAGAGTGCGGTCAGGCGAGCGCGCAGGTGGTCCACGTCGATGCGACCGTGGTCAATGCGACGCTGCACGCTGCGACGTGCCGTGGTTACAGCCCGGAGCACCTCGGCGGCATCTGAGGTGATGCGGCGTTCGACGATCCGGCGCGCGCGTTGCCGCAGTTGCACGATGCGCTCCCGCTCCTCCGCCACGTCCGGGACGACGCGCTTGGCTGCGTCCGTCGGGGTCGACGCGCGCAGGTCGGCGACCAGGTCGACGAGCGGGACGTCCTGCTCATGCCCGATAGCGGTGACGACAGGTGCACGCGAGGCGACGACCGCCCGGACGAGTCGCTCATTGCTGAAAGGCAGGAGGTCCTCGACGCTGCCGCCCCCACGGGCCAGGACGATGACGTCGACGTCGGCAAGGGAATTCAGCTCGACGAGGGCCTCGACGATGGCGGACACAGCCGAGGCGCCCTGGACGGCCACCTCGCGGATCTCGAAGTCGACGCCGGGCCAGCGCAGGCGGGCGTTCACGGTGACGTCGCGCAGTGCGGCGCTCGCACGGCCGGAGATGAGCCCCACTCGCCGTGGCAGGAAGGGCAGGGGGCGCTTGCGCTCGGGTGCGAAGAGGCCTTCGGCCTGGAAGAGCGCACGCAGGCGCTCGAGTTCCTCGAGCAGTGCGCCGCGACCGACGGGGCGGATCTCCCGCGCGCGAATCTGCAACGCGCCCCGGCCGGCGTAGAACTCCGGTCGCCCGTAGACGAGCACGCGCTGGCCCTCGGCCAGCGCCGGGGTCACCACGTCGACCACGGTGGTCTCGGCGACGACGCTGAGCGACAGGTCTGCCTCGGTGTCGCGCAGCGTGATCCACAGCGTGCGCATGCCGGGCCGACGCGAGACCTGGGCCACCTGGCCCTCGATCCAGATCCCGCCCAGGCGACCGATCCAGTCGGCAAGCAGGCGCGAGACCGTGCGCACGGGTGCCGGTGCTTCCGGCGAGGTCTCCAGCGCCATGGGGGCAGGCTACGGCCACGGATGCCTAAGTGGCTGCCGCACCATACGATGGCTGCATGCCCGGCAAAGTCCTCCTCGCCGCCCCGCGCGGCTACTGTGCGGGCGTCGACCGCGCCGTGGTGACCGTCGAGAAGGCCCTCGACCTCTACGGCCCCCCCGTCTACGTGCGCAAGCAGATCGTGCACAACAAGTACGTCGTCCACCGGCTCGAGGAGCGCGGTGCCGTCTTCGTCGAGGAGCTCGACGAGGTGCCCGAGGGGTCGACGGTGGTCTTCTCGGCGCATGGGGTTGCTCCGGCGGTCCATGCGGAGGCGACTGAGCGGAGTCTGAAGACGATCGACGCGACCTGCCCGCTTGTCACCAAGGTGCACCTGGAGGCCAAGCGCTTCGCTTCCGAGGGCATGCAGATCCTGCTCATCGGCCACGAGGGCCACGAGGAGGTCGTCGGCACGATGGGCGAGGCGCCCGGCGCCATGACGCTCGTCGAGTCGCCGGCCGATGCGGATGAGGTGTCCGTCGAGCCGGACCGCCCGCTCGTGTGGCTCTCTCAGACGACCCTGTCCGTCGACGAGACGCTCCAGACGGTCGATCGCCTGCGTGAGCGTTTCCCGCATCTGCAGAGCCCGCCGAGCGATGACATCTGCTACGCGACGCAGAATCGTCAGGCTGCGGTCAAGCAGATCGCCGAGCAGTGCGACCTGCTCATCGTGGTGGGCTCAGGCAACTCGTCCAACAGCGTTCGGCTGGTCGAGGTGGGCCTTGAGTCGGGAGCCACCGCGTCCTACCGGGTCGATGGCGTCGAGGAACTCGATGAGGCGTGGCTCGACGGCGTGGCGACCGTGGGGCTGACCTCGGGCGCCTCGGTGCCGGAGGTGCTCGTCGACGGCGTGCTCGCCTGGCTCGCGGAGCGCGGGTTCGCCGATGTCGAGGAGGTCACGGCGGCCGAGGAGACCCTCGTCTTCGCGCTGCCCCCAGAGTTGCGGCGCGACATCAAGGCTGCGGGCTCGGCCTAGCCTCGGCGGCTCGTCGCCTCCGCACGAGCACGATCGCGAGCGCGACGATGGTCGAGCCGAAGATCCACACGGCATTGGCGCCGAGTGTGGTGATGATCATGAAGGCCTCGCGCACGAGCAGGTCGCCCGTGGGCGGGAGCGTCAACTGGCCGGCAGTGATGGTGGCGAGGAAGAACGCCAGGGGCGGGGCGACCACCGCGATCACCGCGTCCTCGCGCCGCACCACCAGTGCCCCGTAGACGCTCGCGGCCAACAGCGAGATGCCCGTGAGCCATCCCAGTTGCGTGCGGTTCACGGCGAGCACGTCGGCAAAGGCCATCACGACGGTGACCCCGACGACGACGAGCCAGACCCCCGCGGCGCGCACTCCGGGAGCGGCATGCGCCCCGCGTCCGGGAGCGGTGCCGCGCGAGTCGGCCTCGTGGGGTGCGACAACGGCCCCGTCGACGGCGACCTCATCGGGGTCGAGTCGCGGCGCGACCTCGGCGTATTCCAGGCTCGGGTCCATGGCGGGAGCGACCGTCGCGGCGACGACGGGAGCGGCGGCGGGTGCTGCGCCGGTGCTCCCCAGCGTGACCGTCCGCAGGCCCACGGCCTGGTCGATGGACAGAGCGGGGACCGCCGAGTCCGCGGCTGCGCCCTCGGCGCGCAGCGAGCGGAAGAGCCGGCCGGTGCCTGCCGAGGACTCGCTCACAGCGAGCAAGGCTACGGGACTGCCACCGGACCGCTCGCCGATGCCGGCTCGCGCGTCCGCTGCGTGATGGCCGGCACCTCGGGCAGGGGCGAGTCGCTGATGCCGAGGTCGGCCAGCCGGCGCGCCGACACCAGGACGCGGCCCTCAAAGGAGCCGACCATGCGGTTGTAGTGGCTCACGGCGTTGTCCAGGGAGGAGCCCATGCGGCGTACGTGGTCGAGCGCCACCCCGAGACGCTCGTAGAGCTCGCGGCCGAGCGCGTGGATCTCGCGGGCGTTGTCTGCGATGGCCTCGCGGCGCCAGATGTGGGAGACGGTGCGCAGCAGGGCGAGCAGTGTCGTCGGCGTGGCGAGGATGACGCCCCGGGAGAACGACCGCTCGAGGAGGCCAGGGTCCTCGCGCAGTGCGATGCCGAGGATGGACTCGGCCGGCAGGAAGAGCACGACCGCCTCGAGCGTGTCGTCGTAGCGACGCCAGTACTCCTTGCTGCCCAGCCGCTCCGCGTGCTGCGCGACGTCGCGCGCGTGACGGGAGTAGAGCGCGGAGCGCTGCGCCTCGTCGGCGGCAGCCTCCGCGTCGAGGAGGGCACCCAGGGGGACCTTGGCGTCGACGACGAGCGTGCGCCCCGCGCCGAGATCGATCACGAGGTCGGGTCGCTGGCTGCCATCGTCGGTGGAGCGGACGTCCTGCTCTGTGAAGTGGACGCGGTCGATCATGCCGGCCGCTTCCACGAGCCGGCGCAGGTGCGCCTCGCCCCACCGGCCCCGCATGTCCACGCGGCCGAGCGCGCTGGCGAGCTGCCCGGCCTCGCGGCGGACGCTCTCGGTCGCGGTCTCGACATGGCGCACCTGCTCGGCGAGTTCCGCGCGCATGCCGGCCTGGTCGGCGCGGCGCAGGGCCTCCGCCTCGTCCAGCCGCCTGGCCAGGCGATCGAGCGCCGACTCGACGGCCTCGAGCTCCGGCGCGCGCTCGGGGAACCCGCGGCGTGCGCCGCCGACGGCGTAGTGGCGTCCCGCGAGCACGCCGAGGAGGAGGGCCACGGCAGCGACGAGGGCGCAGGCGAGGGCGAGCGTGGGAGTGGTCATGCCTCCACGCTGACAGGGGGGTCCGACAGTCGCCCCGCGAAGCGCCTGCGTGCGGGCGCCCTAGGATCGTGCGTCGTGGCACTCACCATCGGCATCGTCGGGCTCCCCAACGTCGGCAAGTCGACGCTCTTCAACGCCCTCACGGAGAACGACGTACTCGCCGCCAACTACCCCTTCGCGACGATCGAGCCCAATACCGGCGTGGTCGAGGTGCCCGACCCGCGGCTGGCCGTCCTCGCGCAGATCTTCCAATCGGAGCGCATCCTGCCCGCGACGGTGACCTTCGTCGACATCGCCGGCATCGTCAAGGGAGCGAGCGAGGGTGCGGGGCTGGGCAACCAGTTCCTGTCGCATATCCGCGAGTCCGACGCGATCTGCCAGGTCCTGCGTGCCTTCTCCGACCCCGACGTGGTGCACGTGGAGGGCCGGGTGGATCCGGCCGAGGACCTCGAGACCATCAACACCGAGCTCATCCTCGCCGACCTGCAGACGCTGGAGAAGGCGATCCCGCGCCTGCAGAAGGAGGCGCGCATCAACAAGGAGCGCGTCGAGGTGCTGGCGACCGCCGAGAAGGCTCAGGAGGTCCTCAACTCCGGCACGACGATCTTCGCATCGGGGATGGACGCCGAGCCGATCCGCGAGCTCTTCCTGCTCACGGCCAAGCCGTTCCTCTACGTCGTCAACGCCGACGAGGCGGAGTTGTCCGACCCGGGGTTCCGCCAGAAGATGCGCGATCTGCTCGCGCCCGCCGAGGTCGTCTTCCTCGACGCCAAGATCGAGTCCGAACTCGCGGGTCTGGATCACGCCGAGGCACTCGAGCTCCTGCAGTCCATCGGCCAGGACGAGTCCGGGCTGGACGCACTCGCGCGCGTGGGATTCGACACCCTCGGACTGCAGACCTACCTGACCGCAGGTCCCAAGGAGGCCCGGGCCTGGACGATCCGCAAGGGTGCGACGGCGCCCGAGGCGGCCGGCGTCATCCACACCGACTTCCAGAAGGGCTTCATCAAGGCGGAGGTCGTGTCCTACGACGATCTCGTGGAGGCGGGCTCCATGGCCGAGGCGAAGGCCCACGGCAAGGTGCGCATGGAGGGCAAGGACTACGTCATGCGCGACGGCGACGTCGTCGAGTTCCGCTTCAACGTCTAGGAGAGGGCCATGGCAGACCTTGCCTACTCGGTCGAGCGCGTCTATCCGATCGAGGTCGAGCGCATGTGGCGTGCCTGGACCGACGCGAGCGAGCTCGAGCAGTGGTACGCCCCGACAGACCTGCACGTCGTGCCGGGTTCGGTCGTCTCCGAAGCCGTCGAGGGCGGCCGCTGGGCGGTGGCGGTCGATGCGTCCGCCTACGGCCACATCGCCTACTTCTGGGGTCGGTTCACCGAGGTGGTCCCGCAGTCACGACTCGTGCACGGCCTCGCCTACGCGCAGGAGGAGGTCGACTTCCTCGCCCGCGATGACGACGCGCCCCACCACGACATCGTCATCGACATGGAGCCCCGGGACGGCGGCACCTGGGTGCGCTTCGCGCAGTACGGCGAGATGCCCGCGGACCAGGCCGCCATGGCTCAGGCCGGCATGGAGAGCTACTTCGACTCCCTTGCCGCCCACCTGGCGCGCTGATCAGCGCGCCAGGCCCTCGGCGCGCAGCTCCAGCAATGCGAGGGCCGAAATCACCTCGCGATCGCCTCGCCGCCACGCCCCGGCGGGGTCGTCGCTGATCCTCGCGAGCAGGTGCAGGGGCTGCCGGGCCATCGCGCGCAGGGCGAAGAGGTCGAGGTCGCCCGTCGAGTCGAGGAAGCGGCGTGCCGCGGTTGCCCGGCGGATAAAGGCCACGCGGATCGGCACCCACACCATCGCCCACGACGCGATGCCCAGCACGGCGAGTGCGACCGCGAGGAAGCGCGCGAGCAGGACCACCGCATCGGCGGACGCCTGTCCCGCGTCCGCGAGCGCAATTGCCGCACTCCCCATCCCGTCGAAGGGCGCCTGAAGTGCTCCGCCGACGAGTGGCACGCCACCGAGCGCGCTGCCAGCGTCGTCGAAGCGATCCGCGAGATCGGTCGCGCTGCTGGACACCGCGAGCCCGGGTGCGGCGAGATTCATCACGAGGTCGTAGAGGCGCAATGCGGCCCAGATCCACAGGGCGCTCCACGCGAGGAGCCATAGGTCACCCGCGATCTGCCGGGTGCGTCGAGCGGGGATCTCCGAGTACCAGGTCATGCCGCGACCGTACCGACCCTAGGATCCGCGCATGGATCTTGTGCTGAAGCGCGTCCCGGGAGAGTACGCCGTGCACCGCCTGGCCCCGGCTGCCTCCGTGCCCGAGTCCGTGTGGGCGTCGCCCTTCGTCACCGTGTCGCGTTCCGCCGACGAGCTCAGCATCGTCACCGACGCGGGGATCCACGTCGATGCCGAGAGCACGGTCGGGCCCTGGCTGGCCTATCGCGTCGCCGGCACCCTCGACTTCTCCCTGACGGGGATCATGGCTGCGCTGACGTCTCCCTTGGCGACTGCGGGCATCGGCATCGTCGCGATCGGCACCTACGACACCGACTACATCCTGGTCAGCGCGGACGCAGGGCAGGCCGCGGAGATCACCTGGCGTGCTGCGGGCATCACCATCGCATGAGCATCGTCGTCGCGGCGGCCATCGAGCGCGATGGCCGATACCTCGCGGCTCGGCGTACCCGCCCTGCCGACGTCGCCGGCCTCTGGGAGTTCCCCGGGGGCAAGGTGGAGCCGGGTGAGACCGAGGAGGAGGCGCTCGTGCGCGAGATCCGCGAGGAGCTCGGCGTCGAGATCGCCGTGGGCGAGCGCATCCCGGGTGAATGGCCGCTGCGCGACGACCTGGTCCTGCACCTGTACGTCGCCGCCCTCATCGACGGCGAACCGGCGCCGCTCGAGCAGCATGATCAGGTCCGCTGGGTGGCTCCCGCCGACTTCGACTCCGTCGACTGGCTTCCCTCGGACGTCGATGCGGTGCGCAGCCTGCGCGAGGCCACCGCGTAGGGTCTCGGGGTGACTGCCACCCGCTCGGACCTTCGCAATGTCGCCATCGTCGCCCACGTCGACCACGGCAAGACCACCCTCG
>CAZICY010000062.1:0-2947 GCA_964537955.1 uncultured Actinomyces sp.
CGCGCGTGCGCGTGAGCCCCGAGGTCACCGCCTCGGTGAGCTTCACCGTCACCGCAAGTTAGTCCGCTACGTCGACGGCGCTCCGTCAGGCTCTCGCCCTACGCGAAGCCTGACGGAGCGTCGTTCTCGTTCCCTAGCGCTCGAGCAGGATGGGCAGGTCGGCCACGAGGCCGTCGGCCGCTGCCTCGAGCATCGCCAGCACCTCGCTGAAGCCATCGTGGTCGCCGTACCACGGATCGGGTACGTCGAGCCGCGGGTCCCCCGCGGCCAGGCCGGCCAGCGCAGGATCGAAGGACCGCATCATGCGCACACGATCGCGGGCTGCCTCGTCGGGGGCGAGGGCGATGACGGTCGCGTAGTTGCTGGAGTCCATGGTGAGCAGCAGGTCGGGGCTGCCTGGCTCGAGGAACCACTCGGTCGTGATCTGGCGCCCGGAGTGCGCAAGGTCGTAGCCCGCAGAGCGCAGGGTCTGGAGCGCGCGCGGATCGGCGTCCTCTCCGATGTGCCAGCCGTCCGTGCCGGCCGAGTCGACACGCACGAGCGCGCCGAAGCCGGCGTCGTCGACGCGTGCACGGATGACCGCCTCGGCCATCGGCGAGCGGCAGATGTTGCCCAGGCACACGGTCGTGATGCGATATGTCATGACACCTCCGACCAGAAGCGATTGAAAAGCCGCAGGCTGTCGGCACGCTGCTCGTCGGCTCGCGCGCGCAGCGCGTCGACATGGGGAGCGGATACCTCGCGAGGCGTGCCCACGTCGTCGAACATCTGCGCGAGGATGTCGGCGTCCACCTCCGGGTGGAACTGCACCCCCCACGACTTCCCGTAGCGGAAGGCGACCGGGGCGTGATCGGCCTCGGCGAGCAACTCTGCGCCAGGCGGCACGGTGAACGCGTCGTTGTGCAGCAGCACCCAGGGGGCCCGCAGCTCCTCGACGTCGGTCTGCGGCGTCTCCCACGCGATGTGTGCCGCGGGCTGACGGGTCACCTCGCCGCCGAGGGCCTGCGACAGGAGCTGGCCGCCGAAGCAGATGCCGAGCAGCGGCTTGTCCTGCTCGACTCGGCGGCGCACCAGGGCGGTCTCAGCAGCGATGGCGGCGGCGGCCTGCGGCGGGTCGTGCGGGGCATCCATCGTGCGGGCGAGGGTCCACTCGGAGCCGAGGATGACCACGAGGTCGGCGTCGTCGGCGGCATGAGCGGGGAGGATGTCGTCGCGGACGAGTCGGCGTACGTCGAATCCGTTGTCGCGCAACCACGGCTCGAGATGGCCGAGCTCCGCGCCCACGGTGGGGTTGGCGATGACGACAGCGCTGCGCGTGCTCATGACGCGACAGACCCTACGATCTGCGCGGTGACCGATGGCAGGTCGGGTCCGTGCAGGTCGGGCGAAACGAAGATGTCCGGGCGGACCTGCTCGACGCGGGAGATCCACGCCGTGCGCAGCCCCGCGCGGTGCGCACCGTGGATGTCCCAGGAGTGCGCCGCCACCATGGTGACGTCTCCCGGAGGCAGACCGAGTGCGAGGCAGCCGGCGAGATAGGGCGCGGGGGCGGGCTTCCAGCGGCCGAAGTCGGCGGCTGAGAGGTGCCCGGCAACGAGGTCGGCCAGGCCGTGCGCATCGAAGATCCGCGCGACCGTCTCGGCGTCGCCCACGGTGAGCGTGATCGCGGGGATTCCGGCGTCTGCGAGCACGCGCAGTCCTGGCTCGACGTCCGGGTGGGGCGCCAGGCGCGTAAACGCGTCGAGGAGCGCATCGGCATCGCCAGGGTTGAGCCTGCCGGGGTCGAGCGACACGAGCGTGGCGCGCGCGACATCGGCGAAGGTCCGGCAGTCGCCGCTGGCTGCGAGGGCGAACCCGTTGCGCAGTGTGCGCGCGAACCACAGGGCGCGCGCGTCGGGCAGGCCGAGGGCGTCGAAGGCGGGCTGCAGGCCGGACAGGTCGAGCAGTGTCTCGTTGACGTCGAGGAGTACGCCGCGCACGCGGTGACGCTACCGCGGGCGCACGGCACCGGTGACAAGCCAGGCGGATCCTCGCGCACGCCAGACGAGCAGGACCGCGCGCATGAGCAGGAACCACCCCAGCGCCCACCACAGGGCGTCGAGGCCCAGGCCGCGGGCGAGCACGAGCCACGCGGCCGGCAGGAACGCAATGAGCACCGCGATCTGCGCCCAGGCGAGCCAGCGGGTGTCGCCGGCGCCGATGAGCACGCCGTCGAGTGCGAAGACGACACCGGAGAGCGGTTGGAGCACAGCGAGCACGAGCAGCGCGGAGGAGATGAGCGCGATCACCTGAGCGTCATCGCCGTACCACCCGGGAAGCCAGGGGCGCAGTGCGAGCACGATGACCCCGAGCGCGACGCCCAACCACACCGACCACCACACGATGCGCCGCGTGATGACGCGTGACTCCTGCACGGCGCCGCCCCCCAGCGCCTTGCCGAGAAGGGCCTGTCCCGCGATGGCGACCGCGTCGAGGGCGAGGGCAAGCGCGAAGAAGAGCGTCACGGTGACGTGGTAGGCCGCCAGTTCGGCGTCGCCGAGCCGAGCCGCGACGGCGGCCGCGATGACGAGCACGCCGCGCAGGGCGATGGAGCGCACGAAGAGAGGCACGCCGTCGCGCGCGGAGCGCATCACGCCGATGCCACTGGGCGTGATGGCGACGCCCTCGCGTCGCGCGGTGCGCAGCAGGATGACGCCGTACGCGAGGAGCCCGACGAGCTCCGCAATGCCGGTCGCCGCTGCACTGCCGCCGATGCCCCAGCCGAAGACGAGCACGAAGAGCAGGCACAGCACGAGGTTGACGACGACCATGACGAGCGTGACGAAGAGCGTCGTGCGCGTGTCCTGAAGTCCGCGCAGCACGCCGACGGCTGCGAGCACGCCGAGCACGGCTGGGAAGGAGATCGCGATCACTCTCAGGTAGGTCACGGCATACGGCGCCACCTCCT
>CAZICY010000062.1:3047-8329 GCA_964537955.1 uncultured Actinomyces sp.
GGGAAGGAGATCGCGATCACTCTCAGGTAGGTCACGGCATACGGCGCCACCTCCTGCGAGGTGCCCAGCAGCCCGATGAGCGGCTCGGCAAAGGCGAAGCCGAGGATGCCCAGCACGATGCCGAGGCCGATGCCCAGCGCCATCCCGTCGATGCCCTGGCTGAGCGCGCCGGCGCGATCACCCGCTCCGAGCAGCCGTGCGACGGCAGCGGTGGCGGCGTAGGACAAGAAGATGCACAGCCCGACGACGGCGCCGAAGATCGTCGACGCTGCGCCTAGCCCGGCAAGTGCCTCGGTGCCGAGGGTGCCGACGATGACAGCATCGACGAGGAGGAAGAGCGGCTGGGCGAGCAGGGCGCCGAAGGCGGGTACGGCGAGCCGCGCGATGCTGCGATCGAGCTGCCGGTGCGCCATCGTGCGGACGCTATCGGGCCTCGTGGGGACCGCTTCCGACGACGCGTGGCGCGTGCGGGCGGCCCGGTGGAACCGCCGCTGCCGGAGGCAGGGAGTCGGTGGATATCGCGACACGCGGGGTTCACGTGAGCGTGTCGTGCCGTCCACCTGGCACGAGTTTCCCTCCACACCCGGGGGACAGTGTTCTCCCACGTCACAGGCATGGCTCCGGGTAAACTTGTCCACAGATCCCCAGGTTGTCCCCAACCTGTGAACGGGGTGTCCGGCGGTTCTCCCCCGGCTGTCCACAGGTGCGCCCACAGGGGTGCTGGACGCCAGGAAGCCCGCTTCCCTAGGTTCCTCAGCCGGGCCTCCGCACGCCGGGGGCCCGGGGGCCGGCTACGGCTCGGCGGACCGGCTCGCCCGGATCCGACGGGCTTCGCCGTCCCGCCAGGTTGCAGGTGCGATAGCCGAGGATCCACGGCTGTCGGACCCCCCTGGTTGAGTGGGCGCGACTGTCGAGGCGATCTGGGAGGGAGTGCGCGTGAGCGTCGCCGAACTCCCGGTCCCCTATGACGATGGTGGCGGCCCGCCTTCGGATCGCACGCCTCCTCAGGATGTCGCCGCGGAGCAGTCCGTGCTGGGCGCGATGATGCTGAGCAAGGACGCGATCGCGGACGTCGTCGAGGTGCTGCGCGAGGGCGACTTCTATCGCCCGGCCCACGCCACCATCTACGACGCGATCATCAGCATCTACGGCAAAGGCGATCCCGCAGACGCCGTCACGGTCGCCGCCGAGCTCACCCGCACGGGCGAGATCGGCCGGATCGGCGGGGCGTCGTACCTCCACACCCTCGTCTCGCTCGTCCCCACCGCGGCCAATGCGGGCTACTACGCCGCGATCGTCAAGGAGCGCGCGATCCTGCGACGCCTGGTCGAGGCCGGCACGCGCATCGTGCAGATGGGCTACGCCGGGGAGGGCGATGTCGATGACGTCGTCGACCGGGCGCAGGCCGAGGTCTACGAGGTCACCGAGCGGCGCACGGCAGAGGACTACCTCCCGCTGCGCGATCTCATGGACGGCGCGCTCACCGAGATCGAGGCGATCGCCAACCGCGGCGGGCAGATGGTGGGCGTGCCTACCGGCTTCGCCGATCTGGACGCGCTCACCAACGGCTTGCACCCCGGTCAGCTCATCATCGTCGCGGCTCGTCCGGCGATCGGGAAGGCACTGGCGTTGGATACGCCGATTCCTACGCCGACCGGCTGGACGACGATGGGCGAGATCCAGGCCGGCGACGACGTGCTCGATGACCGGGGTCGGCCGACGCGTGTCGTGGCCGTGAGTGAGACGTGGACCCGGCGCCCCTGCTACCGGGTGTCGTTCTCGGATGGCTCGAGCATGGTCGCCGATGAGAACCACGAGTGGCTCACTGAGACACGGGCCTCCCGCAAGTCCGCGCAAGCGGCAGCGGCCCGCTACAACCGCTATCGCAATCAGCGCACCTTCGCAGAGGTTCGCACCACCCGCGAGATCGCCGAGACGCTGCGCTGCTCCACGAAGGACGCCCGCCTCAACCACTCGATCGTCAACGCGCGGCCCCTGGACCTGCCGGATGCCGACCTGCCGATCGCGCCCTACGTCCTGGGCGTCTGGCTCGGTGACGGCACGTCTGCTGCCGCCCACTTCACGTCGGCCGATCCTGAGATCCCGATGTTCATCGAGGCTGAGGGACTTGATGTCCCGTACCTGGGCAGACTGCGCTATGGACTTCGGCTGCGAGGCACCCACGAGATCCCCGATCGTGAGTGTGAAGTGTGCGGAGTTTCCTTCCGGCCGAAGGCGCCCACAGTGCGCACCTGTGGTCGCACCTGCGGAGGCAAGCTGCCGAAGGATCGGGGACGAGCAGCCGACGCTGCCTGTCCCGATTGTGGAGGTCGCACCACCGGAGTGCTGCGGTGCCGGGCATGCGAGCGGTCACACGGCTCATTCCAGGCCCTCCTGCGCAGCGTGGGAGTCCTGGAAAACAAGCACATCCCGCCCGCCTACCTTCGTGGCTCGGAGGTCCAGCGGCGCGCGCTGCTGGCCGGACTTCTCGACACGGATGGGACTGTTACCTCGCAAGGCAATGTGCAACTGACCACCACGTCTCGTCGACTGGCGAGGAACGCCTACGAGTTGATCGTCAG
This sequence comes from uncultured Actinomyces sp., assembly GCA_964537955.1. Lineage (GTDB taxonomy): Bacteria > Actinomycetota > Actinomycetes > S36-B12 > S36-B12 > Mxb001. The sequence continues at coordinate 5,630 of CAZICY010000062.1, forward strand.
CCTGGGCTACCGATGCTCCATCTCGACCAAGCGCGTGAACGGCCGTACCGAAGCGTCGTCTACGGCCTTCAACATCAACTTCACCACGTTCGATGAGGTGTTCCGCCTGCCACGCAAGGCTCTCGTTCACAAGGAGCGGATGGCGGGGAAGTCCGCTGCGCGCATAGGCAATCGCTTCATCACCAGTGTCACGCCTGTGCCCAGCGTGCCTGTGCGGTGCATCCAGGTGAGCAACGACTCGCACCTTTACCTCGCCGGCCGAGCGATGGTCCCGACGCACAACTCGACCCTCGCTGTGGATATCGCGCGGTCGGCCAGTATCCGCAACGGCCTCACCAGCGTCATCTTCTCGCTGGAGATGGGTCGCAATGAGATCCTCATGCGCCTGCTCTCCGCCGAGGCGCAGATCGCGTTGCATCACATGCGCAGCGGCAACATGAGCGACAACGACTGGCAGAAGCTCGCCACCAAGATGGGCGTGGTGAGCGAGGCGCCGCTCTTCATCGACGACTCGCCCAACCTCACGATGATGGAGATCCGCGCGAAGTGCCGACGCCTGAAGCAGCGTCACGACCTGCGCCTCGTCGTTGTCGACTACATGCAGCTCATGACCAGCGGCAAGAAGGTCGAGAGCCGCCAGCAGGAAGTGTCGGAGTTCTCCCGGTCGCTCAAGCTGCTGGCCAAGGAGCTCGATGTGCCGGTGATCGCCGTGAGCCAGCTCAACCGCGGTCCCGAGCAACGCACCGACAAGCGCCCGATGCTGTCGGACCTTCGGGAATCGGGCTGCCTCACGGCCTCGACCCGGATCCTGCGCGCGGACATCGGCTCGGAGGTCACGATCGGCGAGCTGATGGCGAGCGGTGAGCGACTCATCCCCGTGTGGTCGCTCGACGACTCACTTCGCTACGTGCCCAAGATCATGAGCCATGTCTTCTCGACCGGGCGCAAGGAGGTCTTCACGCTCACGACCGCTAGCGGCCGGGTCGTCGAGTTGACCGCAAACCATCCGCTCCTGACCTACCACGGCTGGCGCAGTCTCGGTGAACTCGAGCCGGGTGACCGCATCGCGACACCACGACACGTACCGGCGCCCGAGGTCGAGTTCGACATGTGGCACGACGACAAGGTGATCGTGCTCGCACACCTCATTGGCGATGGGTCGATGCTGCCGCGCCAGCCGCTGCGCTACGCAACGAAGGATCCGGCCAACCTAGAGGCGGTACGCCGTGCCGCAACTGCAGCCTTCGACGTCCGCGCGTCGGTCGACGACTATCCCGAGGCGCGCTGCCTGACCTTGCGCCTGGCCTCGAATCGACCCGTCACCCACGGTGTGCGCAACCCCATCAACGCATGGCTGGACGATCTCGGGCTCTTCGGCAAGCGCAGTCACGAGAAGTTCGTGCCCGCGGAGGTCTTCTGCCTGCCCAAGCGGCAGATCGCCCTCTTCCTCCGCCACCTGTGGGCGACCGATGGATCCATCCTCATCAACGCCTCAGGCCGCGGCGGGCGGGTCTACTACTCATCCACGAGTCGACGCCTTGCGGACGACGTCGCCCGCCTCCTCTTGCGCTTCGGCATCACCGCGCGCATTCGCACGTCGACGAAGGCCGGCTACCGCCCCAGCTTCAGCGTCGACATCTCCGGGGCCGCGGACCAGAAGGTGTTCCTCCGTCGAATCAACGCCCATGGCGAGCGCGGGGAGATCGGTCGACGACTGCTGTCAGTCCTCGAGACGATCGACCCCAATACCAATCGCGACACGGTGCCGCGGGAGGTGTGGGAAGACGTCAAGAGCGTGATCAGTGACAAGGGAATGACGCATCGGGAGTTTGTCTCGGCGATGGGCACGTCCTTCTGCGGCAGCACGATGTGGAAGCACGCGCCCAGCCGCGAGCGCCTCGGCCGCGTCGCCACCGTCCTGGAGTCCGCGGACCTGGAGCTCATGGCCACCAATGACGTGCACTGGGACGAGATCGTCTCCATCACCTCGATAGGCGAGCAGGACGTCTACGACGCCACCGTCCCCGGCACCCACAACTTCATCGCCGATGGCGTGGCTGTGCACAACAGCCTCGAGCAGGATGCGGACATGGTGATCCTGCTGCACCGCGAGGATGCCTACGAGCGCGAGTCCCCCCGCGCGGGCGAGGCCGACTTCATCGTCGCCAAGCACCGCAACGGCCCCACCTCGACGATCACGGTTGCCTTCCAGGGCCACTACTCGCGCTTCGTCGACATGGCCCAGTAGACACACATCCGGCTATTTCGCGCATCGCCGGGCCGAAGAGGCCTACCCTCCCCGCATGACTCGGGGTTTGCGTTCCATCGGCGCTGGGCTAGCCAGCGCAGCGCTCATCGTCACTTCGATCAGCATGCCGGCCATAGCGACAGCGTCCGACCTGACAACGAGTGACGTCAACGACGCCACGTGGCAAGAGATCTGGGCTGATGTCGGCCACCCCAACACCACGGACAAGTGGCGCTGTTTCGGGACACCTCGCCAGCTCAATAGGGATCCGTCCTGGGTCATCGTGTTCTACCGGCCCATCGACACTCCCGAGTGCACTGGCCTCCCCGCTGACCCCTACCCGGTCCTCGCACACAAGCAGTCCGGCACCTGGCGTGACGTCGCGATGCTGGGCCCTGTCGGGTGCGACTACACCAGCAAAGCCATCTTCAAGGAAGGCGGGACCTGGGGGA
>CAZICY010000063.1:0-8263 GCA_964537955.1 uncultured Actinomyces sp.
TCGCGTCCTGCAGGATCGGGAAGAAGAAAACGCCCAGTGCTGCGCCGAGCTTGGCGGCACCGGCGGCGAAGCCGTGCCCGGCAGCGCGGATATCCGACGGGAAGATCTCGGCGGGCAGGGCATAAGTCGTGGCATTGGGCCCGGCGTTCATGAAGAAGTTGAAGATCGCGAAACCGAGGAAGACCAGACCGAGGTAGCCGGTGCCGTCTGGGCCCTGGAGTATCGACGAAACGCCGAGGATGACCAGGCCCACGGCCATGAAGATGAAGCCGGTCGTCTGCAATCGGATTCGGCCCCATCTCTCGACGAGGAAGATGGCTGCGGCGAATCCGAGCACAAGGAAGACATCAAGCGCCGCCGTCCACTCCGTCGAGGCGATGTCGTCGGCAATGAAGTTGGTATTGGACCGGTCTTGATTGCCTCCGAAGGCCAACGCGGCGATGAGAGTCGGCGTGAAGATCCCTACGCCGTAGGTCGCGATGTCCATGAGGAACCACGGGACCGACGTGAAGATCGTCCGCCGGATCATGTCGCGCTTGAAGAGCTGAGGCTGCCAGAGTGCCTGGATACCTTCGGACGACTGCTCGGCCTTCTCCCGATCCTTATCGGTGATCACCACGGGGACGTTGGTGAGCTCTTCGACGACCTTGATCGCTTCTTCCTCGTGGCCGTTTTGAGCCAACCAGCGTGGACTCTCGGGGACCTTGCGTCTGAGCAGGATGATGATGAGCGCAGGGATGACACCGAAGCCGAGCATCCAGCGCCATGAGGTCTCCTCGGGGAGGATCAGCAGCACGCCTACGCCGACCAGCGCACCCAGCAACATGCCCACCGCCTGGAGCGAGAAGGCGGAGACGAGCCAGCGGCCACGATTCTTCTGGGGCAGTACCTCGGCGAGGTAGGACGCGGCAATCGGATAGTCGAGTCCGATGGCGATCCCGAGCAGGAAGCGGAAGGCGATGAGCGACCAGGTGTCCCAGGCGACCATGCAGCCGATGGAGAAGATCACGAACATCCACAGGTCGTACTTGAAGATGCGTCGCCTGCCGAGCTTGTCTCCGAGTGGCCCGAGGACAGCAGCGCCGAACATCGCGCCAACGATGGCGGCAGCCGAGATGAGGCCCTTCTGCCAGGCGTTGGCACCGAGATCCTCGGCAATGAGCGGATTGGCGACGCCGATGATGAAGAAGTCGAAGCCGTCGAGCATGATGCCAAGGCCGGCAAGGAGCCAGAACTTCTTGTGCAGGCGCGTCATGCGCGCCTGGTCCAGGGCCTTGCCGAGGGGAATTGCCTTGACGTCGCTCACGGGAGCAACCTAGGAAATCCGAGCGGCTTCGCGTAGGTAAGGCACCGAGACTTCATCGGGATCGCCAAGTGTTCACCTAGCCGGTGGCGTGATCACCCGAATCGCCCGTTGACGTAATCGAAGGTCCTCGGGTCCTGGGGCTCACTAAACATGAGGTCGGTGGGGCCGTGCTCGACGATGTGGCCCGGCTGGCCGTGCTCGGCGAGGAAGAAGGCACATTGCTGCGAGACACGCTGAGCCTGCTGCATGTTGTGGGTGACGATGACGATCGTGACCTCCTCGCGCAACTCCTCGATTGTCTCCTCAATGCGCCGCGTGGACGTCGGATCGAGCGCGGAGCATGGCTCATCCATGAGGAGCACCTTGGGCTTGATGGCGAGGGAGCGGGCGATGCACAGGCGCTGCTGCTGTCCGCCGGATAGGCCGCCGCCCGGGGCGCGGAGGCGGTCCTTGACCTCCTTCCACAGTCCCGCCTTGGTGAGGCAGTGCTCGACGAGCTCGTCCTTGGCGTCACCGCTCGCGTGGACGCCATTGAGCTTGAGGCCGGCGATGACGTTGTCGTAGATGCTCATGGCCGGGAAAGGATTCGGCTTCTGGAAGACCATCCCGATCTGGCGACGTGCATCAGTGATGCGCACATTCGGGGCGTAGATGTCCTCGCCGTCCAGCAGCACCTCCCCCGCAATGCGTGCGCTGATGACGAGCTCGTGCATGCGATTGAGCGAGCGGAGGAAGGTGGACTTGCCGCAGCCCGAAGGGCCGATGAGGGCGGTCACCTGGCCGGCGGGCATGAGCAGCGACACCCGGTCGAGCACCAGGTGGGTCCCGAACCAGCAGGAGATGTCGATGGCCTGAATGGAATACAGCTGCGGGGCGGCCGTCGACGGAGAGTCGTCCACAGTCATGGTCATCGGTCGTCCCTTCAGAGGAGGTTGGGGAGAAGTCGGAGAGCGGCCATGGAGGCCATGACACCGGCGAAGAAGACGATGGGCGCAGCGACCAGCCACGCCTGCCACTTGCCCCATCGGATCACCAGCCACACGGTCGCCACGGCGACCACGAGGAGGAGTTGCAGCCACAGCAGGAGCGGCACGAGACCCGCGGGGTCTCCGGCCATGGCCTGCTCGGCCGGGTCGAGCGATGCCGCGGTGATGACACGCGGTGGTGCGGGCTGAGCCGGCGTGACCAGCTCTGCGTCGACACGCAGCAGATCGGTGGGCATGAAGCGTGGACCCATGGCCGTGACGAGCGTGAGCCGGCCTTGGCCGGGCTCGAGCACGGGCGGGAGCGGATCGCCAGGGCGGCGCACGCCGATGACGCGATACTCCGCCGGACCCTGGCCTGTGGTGGCGACGATGGTCATGCCCGGCTGGAGGATCTCCAACTGGCCGAAGGGTGCGCCGAAGGCCGCCTGTCGCCCGAAGATCACCGAAGTGCCGGGCTGGCCCGGCAGCACGGTGTCGCGCTTGTGGCCCGGGCCCGACTGCGTGACCGACGACGTGGTGCCCTCGACGACGACTTCCTTCATGCCGAGGTCGGGGATCTCCAGGATGGCCACGGGCGCGCCGGGGCGCAGCAGTGCGCCGTTGACGTCGGTCTGCCCCACAGGGGCAATCGCATTGGCCAGCTCGCTGCGGAAGTCGGAGTAGAGGACCTCCTGGTCTCGCGCATGCACGAGCTGGCTCACGATGAGGAGGTTGGCCAGGAAGCCCAGGCAGAGCACGCTGAAGATGATGAGGATGCTGGCGACAAGGAATCGTGGCGACTCAAGGAAGCGGGGCTTCCCGTCGCCGTCGGAGGGCGTCGTAGCGTCGTCATTCATGGGACGCGGCTCGTCTTCGACCATGCTCATGGGAGAAAGATCACTTCCCCGCGCTCACGGGCTGGTCCTCGTCGGACGCATCCGCATCAGTGGACTTCGCACGGCCGCGCCACCAGGAGTACGCCGCCCCGATCAGGAGGCCGGCACCCACGACGATGAGGATCACTCGCCAAGGTGGGCCTTCGCTCGCGGCTTCCTGCTGTGCCGCCGCCACCTCAGTCTCGTACTCGGCGACCTCTTCGGGCTCCGGGGCTGCCGGATCGCCGTAGGCAAAACCGGCTGAGCCGGGCACGTATCCGTCGATGAGCTCGTCGATGGGCGTCGCCGACTCACCCTGAGCGACGTAGCGCCCCTTGCCGTCGACGCTGATGGTCGCGGTGAAGACCTGGAGGTCGGCGGTGTCGAGTGTGTCCCGGCAGGCGAAGGTCAGCGTGTAGTCGCCCTTGATTCGCTGGCCCGGAGCCGCCATCGCGATGTAGGTCGCGAGATCCGTCGGCAGCGGCACGACATAGTGACCCGGATAGCTATCGGGACCGATCGTCGTGATCTTGGTCGTGCCGATGAGGTTCCCACGATCAGCACCCTTGAGATTGGGCCCATCAAGCATGACCGCGAACATCTGGCCCCGCGTGCACACATCGGACGTGGCGATGTCGATGGGAGTCAGCAGGTCGCCCTTGGCGGGCTCCACCACGAGGTAGCCGAGGCGCTCGGGCTCCTCCGCGAGAGCGGGCGGCGCGGAGATGGCCGCCACGGCAAGACTGGCAACGCAGGCGGCGATCAGTCGCCTCGACATGCTCCGCCTCGCTCCCATGACGCGCATCGTGCCGATATCGGATGAATCGGGGGTGAACACAGAGCGAGGGGCGAGCGAACGCATGGTTCGCTCGCCCCTGCCCGCGTGCTACTTGGCGATCTTGATCGTCGCCGAAGCCGTGCCGTTGCCGTAGCCGGCCTTGGTGGCCGTGACGACGGCAGTGATGGTCTTGCCACGGTCGCTGGCCTTGACCTTGTACGTGGCACCCGTGCCGACCGTCTTCTTGCCGACCCTCCAGGTGATGGAGGTGGAGTCCGGAGTGGGCTCCCAGGTGCCTGCAGAGACACGTAGGGTCGCCCCCACGTTGCCCTTGCCGGTGATCTTGGGCTTGGCCTTGTTGGTCACCGCGGTGGGCTTGGCACCCTCCTCGAAGACCATGCCACCGGCGAGCTGACGGATTGTCACCTTGCTCGTGTAGACGGTGATGGGCTGCGGATTGGTGGCAGCGCGGCAGATCACCCGGAGGTCGTAGACCCCGGTCGGGATTGCTGACCCGTAGGCCTCCTCGGCGATACCGAACGTGTAGGACACCGGGATCGTCATGGGTGCCGTCTGCGCGCCCGTGGCGCCGATCGCCGAGAGCGGCTGGAGGCCGTTCATGGAGATCTCCTCCGTCAGGCTCCCGCCCACGAGCTTGATGACGTAATGCGTGGCGTTGGCGCTGGCGCATCCACCGGTGGTGGTGACCGCGAAGGCCGTGTCTGCATCACCCGTCGTCGGGGTGATGCTCAGGGTGCCATTGGCCGAGGCCGCGGGAGCGGCCACGAGGGCCGCTCCCGCCACCGCGAGGGCACCCACGGCGACCATGAGGCCGCGCGTGATGCGTGTTGTCATGAGTTCAGTCCCTCTCGTTGTCAGGTCGCGTCAGCTACGGCTACTGGTGTCGCCGCACTTGCTCGGATCCCGAAGGTCGCCGAAGCCCTGGAGGTTGATCTGGGGCTTCGCCTTGCAGATGAGCGAGTCCTTGCCCACGAAGACCTTGTACTCAAGCGAGTTGGTCTCGGTGACCTTGGACGTCGGGATCAGGTTGAAGACATCGCGAACCCCGGAGAAGGTCGTGTTGATGACTGTGGGGACGACACCGTCAATGACACCGATGACCGCGCGACCGCGACGGTCGGGAGCCGTGCCGTAGAGCTGCGCCTGGTAGACAGCCGCGGAGTAGGGCATGATCTGGTTCTTCTTGAGCTCCCGACCGTCATGCTCCTGGGGGAGGTTGCCCGGGAAGGTGCCACCGTCCTTCTGCGGCACGAGGCAGGGGTACTGCGACGGCTGGAAGTCGCGGGGGATGCCGACGTAGTCGAGCCAGCTATTTCGCGTGCCCGAACCCACCTGGACCAGTGCTGGCTGGATGGTCGGCACCTCGCACTTGAAGATGGCGACGATCTGGGCCTTGGTGAGCTCACGCGGCACGTCGCCGTCGCCGCGCACGGCGAAAGTGAGCGCGTCTGTCGCGAAGGGCACCCAGGTGACCGACGGCGTGCTGGTGAAGGAGCCGCGTGAGGAGGACGAGCGGGCCCACTGGAAGCAGCCGTCATTCGCCTGCAGCGACTTGACCAGCGCGTCGCGCCCGGCTGATGAGCCATTGGGGCGGGTGATGTCCTTGCACTTGGCGTTGAGGGCCGGGTCCTTGGTCGTGATGGTCGGCGTGCCGATGGCGTCGTAGGAACCGAGCACCTTGACACCGCCGTCCACGACGATTTCGGCCAGGGCGTTCATGAGGGACTGCGTGGTGTCCGAGCCACCACCGGCAAGCTGACGGTAGGTGGGTGGTCCGGACGGATCCGCCTGGGCGAGCGGCAGGGTGGCCAGCGCGAGGCTGAGCACGCCCGCACCCGCGGCGGCTGCAATGAGGGACTTTCGCATGGTTAGTGTGCTCCTCTTTCCTGCGGTGCCCGACGCGGGTTCGCGGCGGGGGTCTGAGTGGCCCGGACGCGCTGCATGAGGACAGCGGCGACGAGCAGGGCGGCGCCTCCCGCGATGAGCAGGAGGACGGCGAGATACCGGATCGCCCCGACGGGGTTCTCCGGGGTGAGCGCCACGGTGGCGGCAGGTGCGGCGGCGACAGCGACCTCTGCCGTGGACTCCTCCACGACGGTCTCCTCCACGACCGTCTCCTCCACGACGGTCTCCTCCACCACCGTGTCCGTGACGGTCGTATCGACCACCGTCGTGTCGGTATACGTCGTATCGGTGTACGTCGTATCGGTCACGGATCCCGAACTATCGGTGGGGATCCCGCCACTCGAGCCACCACCTGCATCGGGGTCAGGCTCGGGAGTCGGCTCAGGAGCCGGGTTGGGCTTCTCGCCGACCCGCTCCACGATGGCCGCGGCAGCAGCACGAGTCGCGTCTCGCTCCTCGTCGGTCAAGGGGGCATAGCCAAAGGGCAACTCGCCGGCTGAGTCACCGAGCACCTGGCCGGGTCCGGCGATGTACTCCAGCGCACCGGCGTAGGCCTGAGCGGCCTCCTCAGTGAGAGCGCCCGGTGCCGTCGCGGCATAAGTGAACGACGTGAGCGGGTAAGCGCCAGACACCTTGGCCCCAGGATCCGGCTGGACCACACCGGGCACACCTGTCGGCTTCGCCTTGGCCGCTGCAGCCCGGATCGCCTCGGTCGTCGGCGCCACGAACTCGCCATCGGCATTGCGGAGCAGCGCCGGAGTCAGCGAGAAGCGCGTGGTGAGCGGTGAATCCGAAATCACGACCATGGCACGGCGCCCTGGCTCCTGGGGCGGCGACTTCTTGTATCCCGGCGGCTGTGCCGTCGGGTCGTACGCGCCAGTAGCCATCGTGTCACCACGACTCGCGGCACGTGCTGCGGCGTACAGGTCCCCTGCGAAGGGAAAGAGGTCGAAGGTGCACACCGGCACGTTGCGGTCGCTGTAGGTGATGCACGTGTTGTCCGTGCGGGGGAAGTCCGAGCGCGGATAGGACTGACGCTTGTAAATCGGGTTGATCACCATGCCCCACGGGTCGGCCTTGCCCTTGACCCACTCACGCGCCTCGGGATCCGACCAGATGTAGTCCCACACCAGTCGGGCGGAGTCGGTCTCGCCGAGGGTGGTGATGATGTGGCCGAGACCGGGGAACTTGCGCCCCTCGAACTGCGGATTGAGTTTGAGGAAGTCCGGATCCTGCGTGATGTCGAAGGGGTTCTTCTCGACCCGATCCGGCACGGGCACCGCGTCATATCGGTAGGACTGGGTGAGCAGTTTGGCAAGCAAGCGCGGCGTGATCTTGATGTCACGCATGCGCTCGCCGTCGCGAAGCCTGATGGCCTCCGGAGCCAGTGTCGATGACTGGCTTTCGACGTTGAAGGACACGGTGAGCCCAGAGAGGGCCACCGGGGCGTAGACGAGGGGGCGGGGCGCCTCGGCCTCGGGCACGCCGAAGCCGACGAAACTCAAGCCCGGCTGCTCGGTCTTGAGCTTCTCTCGCGCCTCGAGGTCCGACAGCACGGTGTAGCTGAAGTTGCCGAGGTCGCTCGCGCACCAGGACGGCTGCCACCGAGTGATCGCCTCAATGATGCGGTCCGTGCCGAGGAGTGGAGTCTCAGAGCCAGTGATCGCGCAAGCGGCGCCCACCGACTGGAAATCAAGGGGGAAGAAGACTCGATGCTGCCAGTTGGATGCCAGCAGCGGCGACGTGTCGAGACCTTCGGTGTAGGTGATGCCACGCTTCGTGCCATCGACCTCGGAGTCACCACGGGGAACGACGACAAGCCAGCAGAGTGGGCTCTCGCCATCGCGAGACTGACCGCAGCCCAGGCCCGGGGACTCCACACCGGTCTGCACCTCGAAGAAGTCCTCACCCGTGCCGTCGGCGCGGGTGCGGTTGTGATTGCTCTCATTGGAGGTGTAGCGATCGAAGAACTCCGACTTGTTGCCGGTAGTCGTCTTGCCTGTCCACGAGACAAACGGGATATACGACAGGTCACCATCGAGGTACTCGTCGTACTTCGTCTCTAGGGGATCCACCATTCCCGCCGTCGACATCTGACGTGAATTGGTGTTTTGGCCGCCGTTGCCACCCTTCTGAGTGCCGTAGACGCACTGCTCGCGCGGCGGACCCTCCTCGACGGTTCCACCCCAGCACTGCATGATCTGGACGTAGTTGATGCCGACGAGCCCGAACTCGGGCCTTGTCGGCTTGCCGCCCTTCCAGCTGACTCGCACGACCTGGTTGACCAAGTTCTTGGTCTGGCTGACCGTGATCTCGAGGTCCTTGAACTCCCCGGAACCCGACTTCGTCAGTGCGCTGCCTTCGATCCGGGGCTTCAGATCCTGCGGTGCCGCGGATGCGGGCACTGCGAGGA
>CAZICY010000064.1:0-7037 GCA_964537955.1 uncultured Actinomyces sp.
GCGACGTGCACACGATCACGTTGCCGGGCGGCACAGCAGCCGTGACGACCCACGTAGGCGCGTACTCAGACGTCGCCGCGGCCTACCAGGCGATCGAGCAGTGGTTCGCGACGTCGGGCCATCGCCCGATGGGAGCCCCGTGGGAGACCTACCTCGACGGTCCCGAGGTGCCGCAGCCGCGCACGACCGTCACCTGGCCCTGCACCCTCGACTGAGGGATCGCGGGCTCACCAGAGGGGCGCGAGGGCGGGTGCATCGGCCTTCCCACGCGCGATTCCGTCAGCGATGGCGGGTCCGATCGTGGCGGCGTCCATGAAGTCGGTGCTCGGGTCGGGATTGGCGATGGCGACATGCACCGCGCTGCCCTTGGATCGCAGGTATGCCGCCTCCCGCTCTGCGGTGCCCGGGTTGACCCGCTCGGCGATGCCGAAGGACGGGTTGACGTGCTGCGGAGGGTTGGCCTTGAAGTCGAACATCGCGATGATGAGCACGGACTTCGCACCCTCAAGCACCTGCGCGTGCGTGCTCGAGGTGCTCACACCCCCGTCCATGCACAGGCGATCGCCCAGCCACGTCGGCCCGTTGACACCGGGTAGGGATGAGCTGGCCGCGCATGCCTGGGCGATCGTCACGCCTGAATCGCTGCTCGCGATGAGCGACTCGCCGGTGTAGCAGTCCGTCGCTGTCGTGTAGTGCCCCGCGGGCCAGTCGGCGAGCCCGAGGACCTCCTGCACCGAGCCGACGTACTTGGCATCGGGCGCGTTGTGGGCAGCCATGGCCGCCCGGCCAATCTGCTGAAGCGTCGCGGGCGTGATCTCACTCGTGTCCCCCATGACCGTGCGTGCTCGCGCCTGGGAGGGCGCGCCCGTGCTGATGTTGAGCTCCTCGTTGGCCATGGCCGGATCCGCGCCGAGCTGGCGCAGCGTGTCGGTGAACTCAGCCAGACGGCCGCCCTTGATGGCTGCGCCCACCATGGACCCCGCACTCGTCCCGACGGTGACATCGGCCTTGGCGAGGTCGACGCCCGCCTCGAGGAGGCCGTTGGCATACCCGAGCATCCAGGCGATGAACCACTCCCCGCCACCGCCGAGAGCGACGGCGCGAGCGGCGCCTGATCCGATGGGGCCCCGCTCCGCCATCGTGGAAACCGGCATGTGACCTCCTGCGATTGCGGAGCGATCCGGGAGCCCCCGGTCAGGATTGAACTGACGACCTACCGCTTACAAGGCGGTTGCTCTACCACTGAGCTACGGAGGCGGGCCGCCCTATCCTGCCAGGCGCCAGGGCCGCCCCCGCTCAGGAGCCCACGACCACGACAGGGCGCTTCCTCGTGTCCGGACCCTACCCGTGGATCTGTTTCATGAAATCCCTGCGCCACATTGCGTGAAACCGGACAATCCTCCCGTGGGCATCACCATCAGAGACGTCGCCGACGCGGCCGGAGTCTCCCCCGCCACCGTCTCCCGGGCCCTCCGGGGCATGCCCAATGTCAACGCCGAGACCCGCGCTCGCATCAAAGCTGCTGCCGCCCGCCTCGACTATGTCGCCTCGCCGAGCGCCTCGCGTCTTGCCTCGGGTCGCACCGGCTCGATAGCGGTCATCACGCCCTTCATCTCGCGCTGGTACTTCTCCACGGTCCTCTCCGGCGTCGAGGCCGTCCTGAGAGACGCGGGCATGGACCTTCTCCTACTGTGCGTCGACGATGGTGCACGCGGACACGATCTGCCGAGCGCCGCTCAGCGACTGCGTCGTCGCGTCGATGGCGCCTTGATCGTGGCCATGCCGCCGACGGACCCGACGATCAAGGAGGTGCTGGACCTCGGCCTACCCACCTCACTCGTCGGTGTCACCGTAGAAGGGGTTCCTGGGGTCGCCATCGACGACGCCCAGGCCGCCCGTCAGGCCACACAGCATCTGGTCAACCTGGGGCATGAGCGAATCGGCTTGATCGGCGGCTCGTCGGTCGAGGCGCAGTTCACCGCCGAGACCGACCGCGAGAGCGGCTACCGCCAGATTCTCGAAGACAACAGCATCGGAGTCGATCCGTCGCTCGTCTCACACGGATTCTTCACGATCTCAGGGGGCGAGAGAGCCATGACCAACCTGCTCACTCAGCCTCGACCGCCCACCGCCGTCTTCGCCATGAGCGATGAGATGGCCTTCGGCGCGCTGCGATCCCTGAGTCGACATGGCCTCGAGCCCGGACGCGACGTCTCCATCGTGGGGATCGACGGACACGATGTGAGCGAGCACCTCGACCTCACCACCGTCGCTCAGCCCGTCACGGCACTCGGGCGGATCGCCGCAGAGTCGTTGCTCGCCCAGATCCAGGCCGGCATGGGCGAGCCCCTGCCCGGCATCGTGCGCGTCCCTACGCAGCTTCACGTCCGAGGATCGACCGGTCCGCGTGGATAGGGTTAAGCCTCCGACCGCGACAGGAGCAACGACATGACCACTCCCACCGTCGTTTCATCGACCTGGCAGTCCCTGCACGACCAGCTCGAGGACTGGGGCCTCAAGCCGGGCGCAGACTCAGGCACGCCCATGACCCGCGGCTGCATCCTCAAGACCTGGGGCAATGTCGAGACGGGCCTGTGGGAGTGCACGCCCGGCGGCTGGACAGTGGAGGACCGCCCGGACGAGGAATCCGTAATCATCCTCGCCGGGCGCGCCCGCGTCACCGATGCCGATGGCACCGTGACGGAGATTTCCGAAGGAAGCACCGTCATCTTCCCCCGCGGCTGGTACGGCCGCTGGGATGTGGAGGAGACGCTCGTGAAGTACTACGTCTCCATCCGGTAGCGCTCAGCCCTCGACGATGATCTCCCCGGCCTCGGCGACGAGGTTGCCGTCGGCGTCGTAGACATCGACGACGTCCTCCTCGACCACGAGGTTGCCATCGGCATCGAAGACGTCGATGGTCTCCTCGACGATGGAGCCGTCCTCGCTCGTGACGACCATGACGTCGTCGACGACCGTGCCGATCACGTTGCCGTTGTCATCGACGAGCTCGGTGATCTCGATGGACTCGCCGACCTCGATGTCGTCGTCAGCCATGGCACTTCCTTTCTTAGGGTTGGACCCCCATCCAAGTGGATGGAGGATGTGCAGGCGGGGAGTTTCCCCAGGATTCATCCACCCAGGCGAGAAAGAGCCGCGGTGACTCGGGGGTCCAGGTCACCAGGATGGGCACCATCGAACTCCGCAAGCTCGCTGATCATCGCCGGGGTCCAAAAGGCACGCAGATGGTCGGTGATGCGCGCAGTTGCCTGCTCATCGGTGAGACCGACACAGTTGGCGGCGATCTGACCGGACATCCGGGTCAAGGTCTCGATGCGCACGGCTAGGCGTGGATCGATTCCGCGCCCGCCGCGACGGTGCTGGCCTCGGGCCCGCGCAGGGTCGGCGTGACCTCCACCGCGGTCACCTTGTACTCCGGGCAGTTGGTGGCCCAGTCCGAATACTCCGTGGTGATCACGTTGGCTCCGCTGCCGGGGAAGTGGAACGTCGTGTAGACGACACCGGGGGGCACGCGATCGGTCACATTCGCCCGCATGACGGTCGTGCCGACGCGGCTCGCGATCGTGACCCACGTGCCGTCGGCGATGCCGCGTGCCTCGGCATCGGCCTCATGGATGTCGAGGACGTCCTCGTCATGCCAGGCGACATTGGCAGTGCGTCGCGTCTGGGCGCCGACGTTGTATTGGCTGAGGACACGCCCCGTGGTGAGCACAAGCGGGTAGCGACGGGTCGTGCGCTCGTCGGTGGGCACGAAGGGGGTCACCTGGAAGGCGCCCTTGCCGCGCACGAAGCCCTCGACGTGCATGATCGGGGTGCCCAGCGGATGCGCGGCATTGCACGGCCACTGCACACTGCCGACCTCGTCGAGGAGCGCGAAGGAGACACCGGCGAAGGTCGGGGTGAGGCTGGCGATCTCATCCATGATCTCGCTGGACGAGTCGTAGTGCATGGGGTAGCCCAGCGCCGCGCTGAGATCGCAGGTGACCTGCCACTCCTGCTTGCCGGTCTTGGTCGCCATGACCGGGCGCACGCGGTTGATGCGACGCTCGGCGTTGGTGAAGGTGCCGTCCTTCTCCAGGAACGACGTGCCGGGCAGGAAGACGTGGGCGAAGCGAGCCGTCTCGTTGAGGAAGAGATCCTGGACGATGACGAGGTCCATGGACTCCAGTGCACGCTGCACATGCTGGGTGTTGGGATCGGACTGGGCGATGTCCTCACCCTGCACGAAGAGCGCCTTGAACTCACCCATCACGGCGGCATCGAGCATGTTGGGGATGCGCATTCCAGGATCGCCGCGCAGCTCCGCACCCCACAGCACCTCGAACTGCTCGCGGACTGCATCGTCGGAGACGTGTCGGTAGCCCGGAAGCTCGTGGGGGAAGGAGCCCATGTCGCACGAGCCCTGGACGTTGTTCTGCCCGCGCAGCGGGTTGACGCCCACGCCTTCGCGACCGATATTGCCCGTCGCCATCGCGAGATTGGCCATGGCCATGACCATCGTCGATCCCTGGCTGTGCTCGGTGACGCCCAGGCCGTAGTAGATAGCGGCGTTGGCTCCGGCGGCGAAGAGCCGAGCAGCCGCGCGGACCTCCTCGGCGGGGACACCGGAGAGTGCCTCGACGGCCTCGGGGGAATTCTCCGGCTGGCGGATGAAATCCTCCCAGGCAGCGAAGGTCACCGGATCGCACCGGTCGGCGACAAACTCCCGATCAATGAGTCCCTCGGTCGCGACCACGTGCCCCATGGCGTTGACGATCGCGACATTGGTGCCGGGCTGCAGCTGCAGGTGATAGTCGGCCTCGATGTGGGGTGAGCGCACCAGGTCGATACGGCGCGGATCGACGACGATGAGTCGTGCGCCCTCGCGGAGCCGCTTCTTCATCCGGGAGCCGAAGACTGGGTGCGCGTCCGTGGGATTGGCCCCGATGACCATGATGACGTCGGCCTTGGCGACGGACTTGAAGTCCTGCGTGCCTGCCGAGGTGCCGAAGGTCTGCTTGAGGCCGTAGCCCGTGGGCGAGTGGCAGACACGCGCGCACGTGTCCACGTTGTTGGTGCCGAAGGCCGCCCGCACCATCTTCTGCACGACGTACACCTCTTCATTGGTGCAGCGGGAAGAGGTGATGCCACCCACGCTGTCGACGCCGTACTGCTCCTGGATCTCACGGATGCGAGCGGCGGTGAAGCCGATCGCCTCCTCCCAGCTCGCCTCGCGCCAGGGCTGGTCGATCGACTCGCGCACAAGCGGGGTGAGGACGCGATCGGTGTGCGTGGCATAGCCCCAGGCGAAGCGGCCCTTGACGCAGGAGTGGCCCTCGTTGGCGCCGCCGTTCTTGGAGGGCACCATGCGCACGAGCTCGTCGCCGCGCAGCTCAGCCTTGAAGGAGCAGCCCACGCCGCAGTAGGCACAGGTGGTCTCCACGGTGCGGGTCGGCATGCCGAGGTCGATGACCGACTTCTCCTCGAGCGTCGCCGTCGGACAAGCCTGCACACATGCGCCGCATGAGACGCACTCGCTGTCGAAGAAGCTGCGCCCGCCGGGGCTCACCTTGGAGTCGAAGCCGCGGCCGACGATGGTGAGTGCGAGCGTGCCCTGGATCTCATCGCATGCGCGCACGCAACGGCTGCACACGATGCACTTGGACTCGTCGAAGGCGAAGTAGGGGTTGGAGGCATCGGTCGGCGCATCGAGATGGTTCTCGCCGTCGTAGCCGTAGCGCACCTCCCGCAGGCCGACAACTCCCGCCATGTCCTGGAGCTCGCAGTCGCCATTGGCCGGGCAGGTGAGGCAGTCGAGCGGGTGATCGGAGATGTAGAGCTCCATGACATTGCGGCGGAGCTCCTCGACGCGCGGGGTCTGGGTGCGCACGACCATGCCGGGCTCGCAAGGCGTGGTGCAGGAGGCGGGAGTGCCGCGCTTGCCGTCGATCTCGACCAGGCAGAGCCGACAGGAGCCGAAGGGCTGCAGGGAGTCAGTGGCGCAGAGCTTGGGTACGCCGACCCCGGCCTCCGCCGCGGCACGCATGACCGAGGTGCCCACCGGGACCGAAACCGGGATGCCATCGACGACGACATCGATGCTCTCCGGCGACGTGGATGCCGGAGTGCCGTAGTCGGGCTCGTGGAGCAGGGTCATGGCCTCACCTCGGGAGTGCGGTGGAAGTCCTCAGGGAAGTGTGCCAGAGCACTGCGGACAGGCAGGGGCGTGAGGCCGCCCATGGCGCACAGCGACCCGTCGGTCATGGTCGTGCACAGGTCCTCGAGGAGGACGAGATTGCGCTCACGCTCGACACCCGCGGTGATGCGGTCAATGACCTCCACTCCACGGGTCGAGCCGATGCGACAGGGGGTGCACTTGCCACACGACTCGACGGCGCAGAACTCCATCGCGAAGCGGGCCTGGGCGGCCATGTCGACGGTGTCATCGAAGGCCACGATGCCGCCATGGCCGAGCAGGCCACCCGCAGCGGCAAGGGCCTCGTAGTCCATGGGCACGTCCAGGGTGTCCGCGGGGAGGTAGGCGCCAAGTGGCCCGCCGACCTGCACGGCGCGCAGCGGTCGACCCGACAGCGTGCCCCCGCCGTAGCCCTCGACGAGCTCGGCGAGGGTGACGCCGAAGGCCAGCTCGACGATGCCACCGCGCGCGATGTTGCCCGCGAGCTGGAAGACCTGGGTGCCGCGCGAGCGCTCCATGCCGAGTGCCTGATACGCCGCGGCACCATCGGCGATGATCCCCGGCACCGCCGCGAGGGTGAGGACGTTGTTGACGAGCGTCGGCTTGCCGAAGAGGCCCTGGAGCGCGGGGATGGGTGGCTTCGGGCGCACCATGCCGCGCTTGCCCTCGAGGCTCTCGAGCATCGCGGTCTCCTCGCCGCAGACGTAGGAGCCCGCGCCCTCGACAACCCTGATGTCGAAGGCACGACCGGAGCCCAGGACGTCGGGGCCGAGCCACCCGTCGACACGCGCGATGTCGACAGCCGTGCGCAGGGTCGCGATCGCATCGGGGTACTCGGAGC
>CAZICY010000065.1:0-7002 GCA_964537955.1 uncultured Actinomyces sp.
CCGCGATCACCCGCGCGGAGGTCGCGCACCTCGCCCGCCTCGCCCGCCTCGACCTGGCCGAGGACGAGCTCGACCACTACGCCGAGCAACTCGACGTCATCCTCACCTCGGTAGCGCGAGTCTCCGAGGTGGCCGCCGACGACATCCCCCCGACCGCCCACCCCGTGCCGCTGGTCAACGTCACGCGGCCGGATGTCGCCCGACCGAGCCTGCCCCGCGACGAGGCCCTGGCGGCCGCGCCCGCGGTGGAGGACGAGCGCTTCCGCGTGCCGCGCATCCTCGAGGAGCAGGAGTGACCACGCCGCTCGAGCGCGACCTGATCCGCCAGAGTGCGGCCACGCTGGCCTCGGCCATCGCCGAAGGCGAGGTGAGCGCGCGCGAGGTGACGCAGGCGCACCTGGATCGCATCGCCGAGGTCGACGACCGCGTCCATGCCTTCCTGTATGTCGATCTCGAGGGCGCCATGGCCACGGCCGACGCGGTGGATGCGCGCCGTGCCGCCGGCGAGCCCCTCGGCCCCCTCTCCGGCGTACCCCTGGCCTTGAAGGACATCCTCGCGATGAAGGGCGTGCCGACCACGTGCGGCTCCCGCATCCTCGAGGGCTGGCGCCCTCCCTACGACGCCACCGTCGTCGAGCGCCTGCGCGCAGCCGGGATCCCCATCCTCGGCAAGACCAACATGGACGAGTTCGCCATGGGGTCTTCCACGGAGCACTCGGCCTACGGACCCACGCGCAATCCCTGGGATCTCGACCGCATCCCCGGCGGCTCCGGCGGCGGCTCGGCCGCGGCCATCGCGTCCTTCGAGGCCCCGCTCGCGATCGGCACGGACACGGGCGGCTCCATCCGTCAGCCCGCGGCGGTCACGGGGACGGTCGGCGTCAAGCCCACCTACGGTGGGGTCTCCCGCTACGGCCTTGTCGCCCTGGCCTCGAGCCTCGACCAGGCCGGGCCGTGCACGCGCACGGTGATGGATGCCGCGCTCCTGCACTCCGTCATCGGCGGGCACGACCCGCGCGACTCCACGTCGATCCCCGATCCCATGCCCGACGTCGTCGCGGCTGCGGCGCGAGCCGATGTGCGCGGCATGCGCGTCGGCCTCGTGCGCGAGCTCACCGGAGAGGGCTATCAGCCCGGTGTCGAGCAGCGCTTCCGCGAGGCGGTGGAGATCCTCGAGCACCTCGGTGCGGAGGTCGTCGAGGTCTCCTGCCCGCACTTCGAGTACGCCCTCGGGGCCTACTACCTCATCCTGCCGAGCGAATGCTCCTCCAACCTCGCTCGCTTCGACGGCATGCGCTACGGCCTGCGCGTCGGAGACGATGGCAACGCATCGGTCGAGGAGGTCATGTCGCTCACGCGCGAGGCCGGATTCGGCCCCGAGGTGAAGCGCCGCATCATGCTCGGCACCTACGCCCTCTCCAGCGGCTACTACGACGCGTACTACGGACAGGCGCAGAAGGTCCGCACCCTCATCCAGCGCGACTTCGAGGCAGCCTTCGCCCAGTGCGACGTGCTCGTGTCGCCCACCGCGCCGACGACCGCCTTCAGGATCGGCGAGAAGGTCGATGATCCGCTGGCGATGTACCTCAACGACGTGGCGACGATCCCGGTCAACCTGGCCGGCAATTGCGCGATGTCGCTGCCCGTCGGCCTGGCTCCCGAGGACGGCCTGCCCGTGGGGCTGCAGGTGATGGCACCGACCATGGCCGACGACCGCCTCTACCTCGTCGGCGGCGCGCTCGAAGGAGCGCTGCGCGACCGGTGGGGCCACCTGCTCATCGAGGAGGTGCCGTCGCTGTGAGCACGCCCATCCCCTACGCCGAGGCCGTCGCGGAGTTCGAGCCCGTCATCGGCATGGAGGTCCACGTCGAGCTGGGCACGGAGTCCAAGATCTTCTGCGGATGCCCGACGGCGTTCGGCGCCCCGCCCAACACCCAGGTGTGCCCTGTCTGCCTGGGACTCCCCGGATCCATGCCGGTGATGAACGCCATGGCGATCGAGTCGACGATCCGCATCGGGCTGGCGCTCAACTGCTCCATCGCCGACTGGTGCCGCATGGCGCGCAAGAACTACTTCTATCCCGACATGCCCAAGGACTACCAGGTCAGTCAATACGACGAGCCGCTGTGCGTCGATGGCTACCTCGATGTCACCGTGCCCACCGATGACGGGCCGATGGTGGTGCGCGTGGGGATCGAGCGCGTCCACCTCGAGGAGGACACCGGCAAGCTCACCCACGCCGGCGGTGCGACCGGGCGTATCCACGGCGCTGACTACTCCCTGGTCGACTACAACCGCGCGGGCATCCCGCTCGTCGAGATCGTCACGAAGCCGGTGACGGGCACCGGGGCCCTCGCTCCGGAGGTGGCGCGCGCCTACGTCACCGAGCTGCGCGACATCATGCGCGGCTTGGGCGTATCCGACGTCAAGATGGAGGAGGGGTCGCTGCGCTGCGATGCCAACGTCTCCCTCAACCTTCCCGGGGATGAGTGGGGCACGCGCTCGGAGACCAAGAACGTCAACTCCCTGCGCTCCGTCGAGCGCGCGGTCCGCTCGGAGATCGAGCGGCAGGCGGGGGTGCTGAAGTCCGGTGGCCGAGTCGTGCAGGAGACGCGTCACTTCCACGAGGACACGGGTGTCACCACCCCGGGCCGCTCCAAGGAGCACGCGGAGGACTACCGCTACTTCCCCGAGCCCGACCTCGTGCCCATCGCACCCGATCGGGACTGGGTCGAGGAGTTGCGGCGGACCCTGCCCGAGCAGCCCTCGGTGCACCGCGCTCGCCTGGCGCAGGCGTGGGGGATCGGCGACTTCGAGATGGGCACCCTCGTCAACGCCGGAGTACTCGAGCTCGTCGAGGAGTCCGTCGCGGCGGGGGTCGCGCCGGACGCCGCACGCAAGTGGTGGGCGGGGGAGTTCACGCGCATCGCCAACGAGTCCGGGGTCGAGCCCGCGTCGCTGGCCGTCGCCCCGGCCGATATCGCGCGCGTGGAGGAGCTCATCGCCTCGGGCGCCCTGAACGACAAGCTCGCCCGCCAGGTCTTCGAGGGCGTGATCGCGGGGGAGGGCTCGCCCGACGAGGTCGTCGCGGCGCGTGGCCTGGCCGTCGTGTCGGATGACGGGGCGCTGCTCGCGGCCATCGACGAGGCGCTCGCCGCGCAGCCCGACGTTGCGGAGAAGATCCGCGGCGGCAAGGTGCAGGCGGCCGCGGCGATCGTCGGTGCGGTGATGAAGGCCACGCGCGGCCAGGCGGATGCGGCGAAGGTGCGCGAGCTCCTGCTCGAGCGCCTCGGCGTCAGCGACAGCTAGGCCGCCACCTTCAGCACGAGGATGCGGTCGTCGCCGGCACGCGGGTCGCCGCGTCCGTCGGTGTTGGAGGTCATCAGCCACAGTGACCCGTCGGGCATGGCCTCGACCGTGCGCAGCCGCCCGAGGTCGCCGAGGTCGAGCGCGACAGGGGTGCCGGCGCGGTCCCCGACGAGCGGGACCTGCCACAGCACCTCGCCTCGCAGCGAGGCGACGTAGGCGACGTCGTCGACGATGGCCAGTCCACTGGGCGAGGCGGTCGAGGTCGGTGACCACTGCGCCACTGGATTGATGTACGCCGGGTCCTCGCCCGTGCCCTCGATGAGGGGCCAACCGTAGTTGCCACCCGGCTTGATGAGGTTGAGCTCATCGGCGTCCTTCTCCCCGAACTCGGTTGCCCATAGGCGCCCTTGCGAGTCGAAGGCGAGCCCCTGGACGTTGCGGTGACCGAGGCTCCACACGGGCGATCCCGGGAAGGGGTTGTCGTCGGGTACGGCACCCTCGGGGTCGACGCGCAGGATCTTCCCGGCCAAGGACGCCGGGTCCTGGGCGAGGTCGTTGACGCGGATATCGCCCGTGGCGACGTAGAGCATGCCGTCAGGGCCGAAGGCCAGGCGGCCACCGTTGTGCGTCTCCGCCTTGGGGATGCCGGTGACGATCTCCTCGCGGGGGCCGTCGGGATCCGCCAGGGGCATGCGCACGACGCGGTTGTCGTCGGCCGTCGTGACGTAGGCGTAGAGCCAGGTCCCCGTCGGATCGACAGCGAGGCCCATGAGGCCGCCCTCGCCGCTCGCAGCGGTCTCGGTGATCCGGGTGACCTCGCTGAGCGAGCCGTCGTCTGCCACCTGCACGATGCGACCGGTGTCCCGCTCGCTCACCAGCGCCGACCCATCAGGCAGGCGGACCAGGCCCCAGGGCGTGACCAGTTCGGTCGCCTGGTCGGCGGCCACGGTGACGGCGGGCGGAGGCGCCGGCGGAGTCGCGGGCACGGGGCCGGTCGCCGGCGTGCCGGAACCGCAGGCGACGAGGGCAAGCGAGGCAAGCGGCACGAGTACGACGAAGACAGGGCGCACCCCTCCACTATGCGTCGTCCGCCGGGAGCACGCGACCTGGGAGCGGGGGCATGGGCGCGCTGTGGTGGGGTAGCGCCGTGATCGTCCTGCCGCGCGAGATCGCCGACCACGTCGGGCGAGAGGACGTCGTGGTGTGGGACGGCGATCCCGCGGTCCCGCTCGAGCAGGCGCGCTTCTACGTCCCGCCCTACATGGCGGGTGAGTGGGCCTTCGAGGCGATGGCTCGGATGCCCGCCCTGGAGGTGTGCCAGCTGCCGACCGCGGGCGTCGAGCATGCCCTCGCTCACTTGCCGGAGGGCGTGACGCTGTGCAACGCCGCGGGCGTCCACGATGCCAGCACGGCCGAGCTCGCTGTCGGCCTGATCCTGGCGCGGCTGCGACGCCTGGACGACATGGCGAGGGCCATGCCTGCGGGGGACTTCCTCCACGGGCGCTACGACGCCCTGGCGGACCGGCGTGTGGTCATCGTCGGCGCGGGAGGGATCGGGCGGGCTCTGGCCAGGCGCCTGGAGGGCTTCGAGTGCGACGTCGTGCTCGTGGGGCGCACGGCCCGAGACGGAGTCCGCGGGCGCGAGGAGTTGGACTCCCTCGCCCGCGATGCCGATGTCGTCGTCATCGCGGTGCCGCTCGACGACTCCACCCGCGGCATGGTCGACGCCGGTTTCCTCGCGCGCATGCGCGACGGCACTCTGCTCGTCAATGTCGCCCGCGGGCCGGTCGCGGACACGGACGCGATCCTTGCCGAGGCAGGTCGGCTCGCCTTCGCCCTCGACGTCACCGATCCCGAGCCGCTGCCGCCCGACCACCCGCTCTGGCGAGCGCCGGACGTGCTCATCTCTCCGCATGTCGGTGGCAACACGACGGCGTTCCTGCCGCGTGTCGGCCGGCTGGTGCGCGAGCAGGTGCAGAGGTGGGAGTCGGGGTCAGGGCTGCTCCACGTCGTCGTGCCCTAATGTGGATCTATGGTCGATATCAAGCCCCGGAGCCGGGACGTCACGGACGGTCTCGAGCGCGCCCCCCAGCGAGGAATGCTTCGTGCCGTCGGCATGGGCGATGAGGACTTCGTCAAGCCCCAGATCGGCGTGGCCTCCTCGTGGAACGAGATCACCCCGTGCAATCTCTCCCTCGAACGCCTCGCCAAGGCCGCCAAGGAGGGGGTCTTCTCCGCCGGCGGCTTCCCGATGCAGTTCGGCACGATCTCGGTGTCCGATGGCATCTCCATGGGCCACGAGGGGATGCACTTCTCGCTCGTGAGCCGCGAGATCATCGCCGACTCGGTCGAGGCCGTCATGCAGGCCGAGCGGCTCGACGGCATGGTCACCTTCGCCGGCTGTGACAAGAGCCTGCCCGGCATGCTCATGGCAGCCGCACGCCTGGACCTGTCGGCCGTCTTCGTCTACGCCGGCTCGATCCTGCCCGGCTTCGCCAAGATGTCGGATGGCTCCGAGCGCGAGGTCACCATCATCGATGCCTTCGAGGCCGTCGGAGCCTGCGCGCGCGGACTCATGTCGCGCGAGGACGTCGATGCCATCGAGCGGGCCATCTGCCCGGGCGAGGGCGCCTGCGGTGGCATGTACACCGCCAACACCATGGCCAGTGCGGCCGAGGCCATGGGCATGTCGCTGCCCGGTTCCGCCGCGCCGCCCGCCGTCGATCGCCGGCGTGACGGCTACGCCCGCAAGTCCGGCGAGGCCGTGGTCGAGCTCATCCGCCAGGGCATCACCGCTCGCGACATCATCACGCGCCAGTCGCTGGAGAACGCCATCGCGGTGCTCATGGCGTTCGGCGGCTCCACCAACGCCGTCCTGCACCTGCTTGCCATCGCCCACGAGGCGAATGTCGAGTTGGAGCTCGAAGACTTCCACCGCATCGGATCGAAGGTCCCGCTTCTGGGCAACCTCAAGCCCTTCGGCCGCTACGTCATGAGCGACGTCGATCGGGTCGGTGGCGTCCCAGTGGTCATGCGTGCCCTCCTCGACGCAGGCCTGCTCAACGGCGACTGCCTCACGGTGACGGGCAAGACCGTCGCGGAGAACCTCGCCGACATCGCGCCGCCCGACCCCGACGGCGAGATCCTGCGGGCCACACGCGACCCGCTCGCCGCGACCGGCGGGATCACGATCCTGCGCGGCACCCTCGCTCCCGAAGGTGCCGTGGTCAAGAACGCCGGCGTTCCCGTCGAATCGTTCGAGGGCACCGCGCGGGTCTTCGAGCGCGAGCAGGGCGCCATGGCCGCCCTCGAGGACGGCACCATCCAGGCCGGTGACGTCATCGTCATCCGCTACGAGGGACCCAAGGGCGGCCCCGGCATGCGCGAGATGCTCATGA
This sequence comes from uncultured Actinomyces sp., assembly GCA_964537955.1. Taxonomy (GTDB): domain Bacteria; phylum Actinomycetota; class Actinomycetes; order S36-B12; family S36-B12; genus Mxb001. Next base: position 6,708 of record CAZICY010000065.1, read on the forward strand.
TCACCGGCGCCATCAAGGGTGCCGGGCTGGGCAAGGACGTCCTGCTCATCACCGACGGCCGCTTCTCCGGCGGCACGACCGGCCTGTGCGTGGGGCACGTCGCGCCCGAGGCGGTCGACGGCGGCCCGATCGGCCTGGTGCGCGATGGCGACCGAATCCGGATCGACATCCCGTCGCGCACGCTCGACCTGCTCGTCGACGAGGACGAGCTCGCGCGCCGGCGCGCGGACTTCGCGCCCCTGCCGCCGCGCTACACCCGGGGGGTCCTGGCGAAGTACGCCAAGCTGGTCGGTTC
>CAZICY010000066.1:0-6898 GCA_964537955.1 uncultured Actinomyces sp.
GGTGGTGCGCTGCGAGGCTCAAGAGTCGGACCGGCCTGCGCGACCGTCATGCTTAGGGGCGCGATGAGCCCGGCCAGCAGGAGACCGACAACTCCGACAGCGACGTTCACGCGACGCGGCATTTCCCTACCCTGGTGCCATAGCCGGCTTCCCATCAAGCCCCACCTGTAGAAAAACACAGGTGCCCGCTCAGCCCGCCGGAATGCTCATCCGCAGCACAGTCCGGTCACCCTCACGCACTCGGCTCCAACGTCCCGGCACGTGTCGGCCCAGCCACGCGCTGCCTACCCCGGGGGCCGCGGTTGGGTCGAGATGACCGTCGTCGGTCACCTCCACATCGAGTGCTCCCGGCAATTCGCGCACACGGACGCTCACCCAGCGCGCGCCTCCGCGGCGCACCGAGTTGGCGAGCGCTTCGGGCACGGCCAGTGCGGCCAGCTCCCAGGCCGCGAGCCGATCCGCTGAGCAGTCGTCCAGATGCAGCTCAACGTCGACCAGGCCCGCCCAGCCCTGCACCGTCCGCGTGATCGACTCGACCGGATGCTCGCCGAGCGGGAGCGCGGGCTCCGTGCGAGCGATACGCGTGACGCGCTGCGCGGCATCCTCGATCGCAGCGGAGCGGCGCAGGTGATCCGGCTCGCTCGAGGCCACATGGAGCATGGTCGCCACGGCGGAGAGCTCCGACTGCACCGACTGGTGCAGATGCTCGCCCCAGCGGGTGCGCGCGGACTGCTCATGCAGCCACGCGGCCATGAGGCGCACCGCGTCGGCGTCGATGCTGCGCGCGAGCGTATCGAGCATCAGTTGCCTCTCCAGCAGGATCCGGCGCACGATGATCACGCCGAGCGCGATCGCCGTGGAGATGACGGCGATGACTACCGCCCCGGCGTCATCGGCGGGCAGCCCCAGCAGCCCCTCACCTACTCCGATCGACACCGCGACGAGGACGACAGGCATAAGCACCGACGTGGATATGCCGATCGCCAATTGGTGACGGGGCAGCAGCACGGCGAGAGCTCGGGAGGCGCTTAACCACACGACGATTGTCGCCCCGATGAGGGCTGTCACCGTGAGCGCGACGCTCAGCCCGGCCGCGCGGACGGCACCGAGCATCAGCAGCGGCAGCGTCACGAGCAGGATCCACGTGATCGGCGGGCGCCAGGGGCGCAGCGACTCCGTGAGGATCCAGCGCACGCCGAGGCTCGGCGGTTCGGGCGGAGCCTCGAGCCAGAGCCGATGCGACAAGGGTCGGATCTCCTCGTCGACAGTGTTCTGGATGATCCGCGCCGCACTCGTCATGTCAGTGGCGTCGAGGCGCCCCTCGTCGAGCGCCCGTCGGATGCGCTCCGACGCGCCCTGCAGACGTTGCCGCACAGCGGCCCACTCCTGGAGAATGACCGGATCTAGGCCCGCGACGTCGTTGTCGCTGAGCGCGCGCATCTGCGCGGCCTGGCGTGCGAGGTCGGCGTACTCGCGGCGGTAGTCGGCGCGAGCGCGCAGGACGTTGCCGATGACGCCCAGCCACAGGATGCAGGCGACGCCCGAGGTGAGCCCGGCGAGCAGGATGTCTCCAGCGACCACGTCGATGCCGAGCAGCGCGGGCGCGCACAGGGGCGGCACGACCCCGCGCGCGAATCCCGCCGAGAAGACGACGGGTCCGACGGCCCATCCGCGCGCGCGGGCGGCCAGCACGATCGCACTGAAGGCCCCCTGGACGGCGAGCGCCATGAGCCACCACAGGGGTGAGCGGACGCCCGAGGCGTCGAGCGTCACCGGAGCCGCGAGGACGATGAGCAGCACGCCGATGGGAGCGAAGATGCCCAGGGCCAGGGGTGAGCCGCACTCCGCTGGCAGCAACCTGCGCAGCACACCCCTCACGTCGTTGCCCCCGTGCGTGACTGGCTCACCACCTGCACGAGCTGGGCTCGACGGTTCAAGCCCTCCTCGCGCTCGATGCCCAGGCGCTCGCAGATGCGCGCGATGGTCTGCTCGACCGCGCTGACAGTGGTGCCGCGCTCCGCGGCGATCTGCGCCGAGGTGTAGCCCTCCGCGACGGCGAGGAGCACGTCGACCTGGTGATCCGTGAGTCCCGCAGTCGGTCCGGTCGCGGACGCCTCGATGGGACGGAGCTTGAGCGGCTCCTTGTGCATGGAGCGCAGGAGTCGGTCGAGCGTGGTGAAGTCGTCGACGTCGGCTTTGCAGACGTACGCCGCCCCGCGCGGGAGGGGCGGCAGACCGCGCGCCGCCAGCCTGGGATCACGGAAGCCGGTGAGGATGACCAAGCCGATCGCTGGGAACTGCTCACGCAGCGCGGTCGCCACATCGAGGCCGGTGGGGCCGCCGCCGAGGTCCAGGTCGAGCACGGCGATATCGGGCACGGCCTCGCGCGCAGCAGTCATCGCGTCAGCGGCTGAAGCGCAGGCAGTCACCGCGTATCCCCTCGACCGCAGGGCAGCCTCCATGGTCGTGCGGCTGAAGGCATGGTCCTCGACCAGCAGCAGCGACGTCCCCACGAATCGAGGATGTCAGGAACAGCCGCGGCCGTCACCCCGGCCCTGACAGCGAAGGTGTTGAGCCCGTCCTCGGCGCTTCGCGCACCGACCAAGCAGCAGCACTGGCGCGCGACCCCTGCTATCGCCCGTGGATCTGCTCGTTCATCAACGGGCGGCGGGGATGATGACGCGGCTGGACTGGACGCCGCCGCCGGTGAAGTAGATGTAGGCCTTCTTGTCGGTGGTGCGCTGCCAGTCGAAGCGGCCGTCAGCGGCCACGTCGACGGAGCGTCCGGGTCGGTAAGCCGCCTGTCCGCCGAGTTTGACGTGGGCGCGGACCTGCTCTCCGTCGAGGCCGGTGCTGGTGCCGGTGACGAAGACGACCTGTCGTTCTGCGCCGGTGCCGCGGCTGCCGGTGATGGTAATCGATGGCGTTGGCGGCGCTGTGGGTGTGACGGCGTTGCTCGGCGTCGACCAGGGCCCCCAGCCCGCACCGTTGAGGGCCCGTGTCTCGAAGGTGTACGCCGTGCCGTTGGTCAGGCCGGTGATCGTGCACGTGAGCGCCGAGACCAGGCAGGTGCCGCCAGCGGGGGTGGAGCGGACTTCGTAGTTCGTGACGGGGAATGAGCCGGAGTTGGCCGGGGCAGCCCAGACCAGCGTGGCTTGTGCGTCCCCGGCGGTTGCGAACACGTCTTGCGGCGCCGAAGGCGGGAACACCGGTGGTGGCGCGGGTGCCGGCGTGGTGAGCGTGAAGGTGCCGGCCGACGCCGTGAGACCGCCGCGAAACGTCACCGTCACCGGCACCGCCACGGTGGTCCCGGGCGTGCCCGCGGGAGCGGTGACCTGCCAGGAGTTCCCTGCCAGGGGAGTCGGCGTGACCGACGTGCTGCCGAAGGACACCGACTCGACAGTGGCGTCGTCCACGTCGTAGGTGACCTGCGGCATGTCGACATCGATCCGCACCGCACTGCCCGCGGTGCCGGACGGGGTGCCCAGGGATGGCGCTACCCGACCAACGACCGACAGCGCGTTGTCGTCGAGGGTGGTGACGTACACAAGACCTTGGTTTACGCCCGTGTCATCCACGGCCACCCCGAAGGGTCGCCCTGCCACGACCAGGGTGTTGAACACCGTCGCCGTACGGCCGCTGATGATGAGGAGGGCGCTGTCATCTTCGTTGGTCACGTAGACGGTGTCATCAAGCTGGTCGACAGCTACGCCGTAGGGCGTCAAGGGCCCGGCAGCGATCGGGCTCCCCACAGTGGCGGCGCTCCGGCCGTCGATGACGGACACGCTCCCGCTGGGGGAGGTAAGTCGAGTTACGTAGACGGTGTCATCATCCTGATTCACTGCCACGTTTGCGGCATTCGCGCCCAGTGAGATGGCCGACCCCACGACTGTGGCGGTGCGACCACGGATGACTGACACGCTGTTCGACAAGAGGTTGGTGACGTACACGGTGTCATCGATCTGATCCAACGCAACGCCCCGCGGACGTGAGCCCACGCCGATCGTGTCATCTTCCGTGGCCGTCCGGCCGTTGATGATGGACACCGAGTCCGAGTCAGGCTTGGTGACGTAGACGGTGTCGTCGTCTTGGTCGACAGCGACTCCGAATGGGCGGCCGCTGACATCGATCGTGTCGTCTTCCGTGGCGGTGCGGCCAGTGATGACCGAGACCGAGCTGTCGTCAAGGTTAGTGACGTAGACGGTGTCGTCATCCTGGTTCACAGCAACACCGGACGGGGATTCCCCCACGCCCACGGTGGTCGTCACTGCTGCTGTGCGGCCGTTGATGACCGTCACTGTGTCGGAGGCTTGATTAGCAACGTAGACCGTGTCGTCATCTGAGTCCACGGCCACGCTGAGAGGGGTGTCGCCCACGCCGATGACCTTGATCACGGCCAAGGTGGTCGTCGGTGTCGAGGTGCGGGGTTGAACGCTTGGGCCAGCCTGGGCGCCGCTCAGGCTCAGGGGTGCGATCAGTCCGGCCACCAGCAGGCAGGCGGTGCCGGCAGCGAGGGCCAGTCGGCGCGAGCGGCCACGATGGTCACTTCCGCGACTGAGGAGAGACACGTGGCGAGCATGCCAGCAAACCGTTGAAGTGTCACCTACCTTGCGGGGCACCCCACTAGCCTCGGCACATGGCCGCACCCCTGCCAGAAGACGCGACGTTCGACGAGCTCTTCGCCGCGTGGCAATCAGCATCAGCGGACTTCATCGACCTGGTCACGCCGCTGTCGCAGGCCGAGTGGGACGCCCCCACCGCGCTGCCCGGCTGGAGCGTGGGCGACATCGTCGCCCACGTCGGCTGGATCGAGGGCATGCTCATCGGTGAGTTCGACCCGCCACGTGAGCCAGACTGGTCCGCGCTCCCGCACGTGCAGAGCGATTTCGGCAGGATCACCGAGATCCCCGTCGACCTACGCCGCTCCTGGACCCGCGAGGCCGTGCTCATCGAGCTGGCCGACCGCATCTCGCGCCGCACCGCCGAACTCGAGTCCGGCGCGCGCGACGCTGCTGCCGAGGTGATGGGGCCCTTCGGTCCTGCCCCGCTCGGCCGCGTGCTGCGCATGCGAACCCTCGACACCTGGGTGCATGAGCAGGACATCCGCGACGCTCTTGGCCGCCCTGGCCACCTCGACACCCTCGGTGCGCAGGCGACCGCGTCCCAGCTCCTACCAGGTCTAGGCAAGGTGTGGGCCAAGCTTGCGGGCGCCCAGCCTGGTCAGGTGCTCGACGTGCGCATCACCGGGCCCGGCATCGAAGGCGGGGCGATCGTCGCGGTGGGAGACGACGGTCGCGCGCGAATGGTCGGCGATGACCTGCTCGACCAGGCGGGGACCGCCGACGTGACCCTCGCCATGTCGTGGCCCGCCTACCTCGCGCTATCCTGCGGTCGAGGAGACGCGCAACCGTGGCGTGCGCAGGTGGTGGTCTCCGGAGACGAGGAGCTGGCCGCGCGTGTGCTTGATCACTTCCGCGTGATGATCTGAGCGCGTCGCGCGACTGCCCGGCGCATGCCTGCCTAGGGTCGTATGGACTCGCGGCATCGGGCCGCGTCGAGGAAGGAACCCATGCGCCGCTCCACCATCGCTCTCGCCTCTGCCGCCACCCTTGCCGCGGTCGGCCTCGTCGCCGCACCGCTGGCCCAGGCCGCGGACCCCACACCTCGGATGTCCTCGTCGTCGCTCGCCAAGTGCGGCTTCACCGTCAAGCCCAATCTCGACTTCTGGGACGGCGGCTCTGCGTCGATGGCGCCGACCGGCAAGATCCCCGCGGGCAAGAACGTCGTCATCCAGGGCAGAGCCGCTGACGGCGTGGTCAACGGCACGCGCCTTGAGCTCGTGCGCTTCAACCCCGCGGGCAAGGGCTGCCACGGGTCCTTCCAGCGCATCGGCAACGGCATCTTCACGACGGTGAAGAGCGGCGAGTACTACCTCAACTTCCAGCTCGATCGTCAGGGCAGTTTCGGCTACGCCATCCAGGGCGTGAGCGGCGGTGCGACGTACGAGATCGAGTTCCAGATCACGACGAACTAGTCGTCAGAGTCGGTCGTCGAGCACGGGGAAGGACTCGCGCCACTCCCGTGCTCGGCCCGGCTCGACATCGGCATAGAGAATCGTCTCCTCGTCTCCTGCTTCGGCGATGATCGCGCCCTGCGGATCCACCACGATCGAGTGGCCGCCGAGAGTGATGTCGGCGTGGCTGCCCACCCCATTGCACGCCACCACCCAGGCCTGATCCTCGATCGCGCGCGCCTGCGCGAGCACGCGCCAGTGCCCGATGCGGGGCGTCGGCCAGCCCGATGCGAGCAGGAAGGTCTCGGCGCCCGCGTCGACCAGGTCACGGAACATCTCGGGGAAGCGCAGGTCGTAGCACGTCGCGAGACCGGTCGCGCCAAGCGGCGTCTCCGCAACGACAAGCCCATCGCCGGCGGTGATGAGCGTGCGCTCACCGTCGGCGAATCCGAAGAGGTGCCGCTTGCGGTACGTCGCGACGATCTCGCCATCGGGACCGATGAGCACCGCTGTGTTGAAGGTCCGGCCGTCGGGCAGGCGCTCGGCGTACGTCCCCGCATGCACCCAGGTGCCCGCGCCCGCTGCCATCTCGCGGATCCGTGTGACGACCGGGGAGTCCAGGGGCGCGGCCACCTCACGCACGAGTGGTAGATCGAAGGCGCCCGGAATCCACAGTTCCGGGAGTACGGCGATGTCGGCCTGAGGTAGCGCGTCGCCGAGCATCTCGAGTACGCGCTCGATGCGATCGGCGGCGGATTCGCTGGCGTCGGACGAGACTTGCAGGAGGGCGACCCGGCTCATGCGGGCCAGGCTACGCGGTGGGCATCCCCGCGGCCTCGAGGTCGACGAACCCGCCGTCGAGGTCGTAGAGGTGCGCGAAGCCCA
>CAZICY010000067.1:0-6711 GCA_964537955.1 uncultured Actinomyces sp.
TGACACCGCCGCCGACGTAGAGGACCGGTCGCTTCGACTCGAGGATGAGCCGGGCGGCCTCGCGGACCTGCTTGGAGTGCGGCTTGGTGACCGGGTGGTAGCCCGGCAGCGAGATGTCGGTGGGCCACTCGAAGGTCGTCATGGCCTGGAGGGCGTCCTTGGAGATATCGACGAGCACAGGTCCAGGGCGACCCGAGCTCGCGAGGTAGAAGGCCTCGGCGATCGCGCGCGGGATCTCATCGGGATTGGTGACGAGGTAGTTGTGCTTAGTGATCGGCATCGTGATGCCGCGGATGTCGGCTTCCTGGAAGGCGTCGGTGCCGATCGCCGAGCTCGGCACCTGGCCGGTGATCGCGACCATGGGCACGGAGTCCATGTGCGCATCGGCGATCGGCGTGACGAGGTTGGTGGCACCCGGACCGCTCGTCGCCATGCAGACACCGACGCGACCGGTGGCCGCGGCGTAGCCCTCGGCGGCGTGGCCGGCGGCCTGCTCGTGACGGACGAGGATGTGGCGGACCTTGGTGGAGTCCATGAGCGGGTCGTATGCCGGGAGGATCGCCCCGCCGGGAATGCCGAAGACGACATCGACGTCGGCATGCTCCATCGACCGGATCAGGCTCTGGGCGCCCGTGATCCGCTCACCGGATGACTGCCCTGCGCTGGTGCTCATTGCGTCCTCTTCCCACTTCCGTCTCGGAAGTCAACTTCTGTCGCGGGGACCATGGTGGCGCATGGGCCCCTCTAACACGAAACCCCCCGGCCCGGAGGGGCTCGGAGGGTGCGCGCGGGTCGCCGTCAGGCGACAGGTGCCGGGGCTAACCCGCGCGCCTGCCTACGATGACGACGATCTGCTGCATGGGGTCAGCGTAGCGCTAGCCCGGCTCGTCCGCCAGCGCCCCCTCAGTCGCAGACGGCACCCCGGCTCGCCGACCCCACGAGGCGGACGTACTTGGCGAGGACCCCCCGGTCGTAGCGGGGCGGCAGCGGCACGAACTCCGCTCGGCGCCGGGCCAGCTCGACCTCGTCGACCAGGAGATCGAGCGTGCGAGACGGGATGTCCACGCGGATACGGTCGCCGTCGCGCACGAGCCCGATCGGCCCACCATCGGACGCCTCGGGGCAGACATGGCCCACGCACAGCCCCGTGCTGCCGCCGGAGAACCGCCCGTCGGTGACGAGCAGGACGTCCTTGCCCAGGCCCGCTCCCTTGATGGCCGCCGTGATCGCCAGCATCTCGCGCATGCCCGGGCCGCCCTTGGGTCCCTCATAGCGGACCACGACGACATCGCCCGCGCGGATGCTGCCGTCGGCGAGTGCCGCCATGGCGGCCTGCTCACGCTCGAAGACCCGCGCGGTGCCCTCGAAGGAGTCCACGCCGACCCCGGCCGTCTTGACGACCGCGCCTTCGGGGGCAAGCGTCCCGGAGAGGATGGAGATGCCTCCGCTCGCGTCGAGGGGCTCGGTCAGGGGGCGGACCACGACGCCGTCGGGCTCCGGGATCCTCACCGCGGCGAGGTTCTCGGCGATGGTCCTGCCCGTCACGGTGAGGCAGTCGCCGTGGAGCAGCCCGGCGTCGAGCAGCATGCGCATGACCACGGGCACCCCGCCTACGCGGTCGAGGTCGTACATCAGGTGCGCGCCGAAGGGCTTCAGGTCGGCGATGAGCGGAGTGCGGTCGCTGATCCGCTGGAATGCGTCGAGGTCGAGCTCGAAGCCCGCCTCGTGCGCGATCGCCGGCATGTGCAGCACGGAGTTGGTGGATCCCCCGAGGGCCATGATCACCGTGATGGCGTTCTCGACGGAGCGTGGCGTGATGATGTCCCGCGCGGTGATGCCCTGTCGGATCATCTCGATGACCGCGCGGCCCGACTCGCGAGCGAGGACCTCGCGGCGCGCGTCCACGGCCGGAGGCGACGACGATCCGGGAAGGGCCATGCCCATTGCCTCGGCCGCGCTCGCCATGGTGTTTGCGGTGTACATGCCGCCGCAGGTGCCAGCGGTAGGGCAGACGGCGCGTTCGATGCGACCGAGGTCCTCATCCGACATGAGGCCGCGGGCATTCGCCCCCACCGCCTCGAAGGCCGTCACGATGTTGACGGTCTCCTCGCTCCCGTCGGTGAAGCGTACGTGGCCGGGCATGAGCGATCCGGCGTAGAGCAGCACGCTCGCCACGTCGAGACGCGCGGCCGCCATGAGCATCGCCGGGAGGCTCTTGTCGCAGCCGGCCAGGGTCACCATGCCGTCGAGGCGCTCCGCCTGCATCACGGTCTCGACCGAGTCGGCGATCACCTCGCGCGAGACGAGGGAGAAGTGCATCCCTTCATGCCCCATGGAGATGACGTCCGAGACCGTGATGGTGCCGAACTCCATCGGGAATCCGCCGCCCTCGCGCACGCCGCTCGCCACATCCTCGGCCACCTCGCGCAGCGACATGTTGCACGGCGTGATCTGGTTGAACGACGAGGCAATGCCGATCTGGGGCTTGGCGAAGTCGTCGTCGCCCATGCCGAGCGCGCGCAACATGCCGCGGTTGGGAGCGCGGTCTCGGCCCTGTGTCGCGAGGCGGCTGCGAGGGGTCATATCCGGGGTCACCCCATCAGAATAGGGACAAAGTGGACTGGCAGGATGACGGCATGGACGAGCGCACCATCGTCAGCTCCCCGTGGCTCCTCGAGCACCTGAGCGATCCCGGCCTGGTGATCCTCGACGCGCGCTTCTCCCTCGACGACGAGGAATGGGGGCAGCGCGCCTACGCCGAATCCCACATTCCCGGGGCGCTCTACGCCGACACTGCGACCCACTTGGCCGGAGAGATCATCCCGGGCGTCACCGGCCGTCGCCCCTTCCCCGCACCACAGGACTTCGCGCGACAGCTCGGCGCCTGGGGCATCGACGAAGGGACTCAGGTCGTCACCTACGACGCGGACGGCGGACGCATGTCTGCCGCGCGCGTGTGGCTGATGCTGCGCTGGATGGGGCACGAGCGCGTCGCCGTGCTCGACGGCGGCTGGCAGGCCTGGCTCGCCGCGGGTGGCCCGGTCACCGCGGCCGTGCCCGACCCAGCGGGGACGACATTCCCGGTGCGCCTGCGTCCGGAGCTCCTCGCCGACGTCGACGAGGTCGACGAGCATCGGCAGCGCTCCCGCACGTGCGTCTTCGACTCGCGCGGGGCGGAGGGCTACCACGGCGGCGGCGTTTATCACGACCCCGTGCGCGGGCACATCGCCGGCGCCGGCCTCGCGGACAGGGCCAACACCACCCATGCCGACCTGACCTTCCGCTCGCCCGAGGACCTGCGGGCCTACTACCTCGATCTCCTGGACGGTGTTGACCCGAGCGAGGTCATCTACTACTGCGGATCCGGCATTACCGCGGCCCAGAACGTGCTCGGGATGAGCATCGCCGGACTCGAGGGATCGCGGATGTACGTTGGGTCCTGGAGCGAGTGGATCACTGACCCGAAGAGACCGGTCGAGCTGTGAGCAAGCCCTACCGCTTCGCTGTCATCGGCACCGGCTTCTTCGCCCAGAACCACCTGCATGCCTGGGCTGAGATCCCCGACGTCGAGCTCGTCGCCGTCTGCGACACGGATCCGCAGCGCCTGGAAGCAGCCGCGCGTGACTTCGGTGGGCGCCCGTACGCCGATGCCGCCGAGCTCTTCGCTCGCGAGGACCTCGACTTCGTGGACATCGCCACGACGCCTCCCACGCACCCCCAGATGGTGCATCTGGCCGCCGAGCACGGCGTCGCGGCCATCTGCCAGAAGCCTTTGGCCTGGGATCTCGAGGACGCACGGGCCATGGTGGCTGCCATGGCGGCGAAGGACCTGCCCTTCATGGTGCACGAGAACTTCCGGTTCCAGTACCCCATGCGCAGGGTCAAGGAGATCCTGGACAGCGGCGCCATCGGCCGGCCTTTCTTCGGCAGATTCAGCTTCCGCAGCTTCCACGACTGCTACTCCGCACAGCCGTGGCTGCTGGACAGCGAGCGCATGATCATCGTCGACGTGGCAGTGCACCTATTCGACCTCGCTCGCTTCTTCATGGGAGAGCCGGAGTCGCTGTATGCCGAGGCCCTGAAGGTCAATCCGCGCATCGTGGGCGAGGACGTCGCGACCGTGATCATGCGCATGCCCGGGGCCACCGCGATCGCGGACGCGAGTTACGAGACCTTCTCCGATCACTCCACCTACCCCCAGGCCTTCGTCACCCTCGAGGGCACGCGCGGCATCATCACGCTGGGTCCCGACTACCACCTGCAGGTTGTCTCGCACCCGGTCGACGTCGGCGACTCCGCGGCGCGCATGTCGGGTGCGACCGTCATCGACGAGGACCTGCACATCCCCGAGCACACCTGGGCGTCCCGGCCCTGGAACGGCATCCAGGACAGCGTCGTCGCGCTGCAGAGGCACTGGGTCGACTGCCTGCGCACGGGGAGCGAGCCCGAGACGAGCGGCGCCGACACTCTGCGCACCATGGAGCTCACCCTCGGGGCCTACGAGTCGCTCGACACTGGCCTGCCCTACCGGGTCGACAGCGCCGGCTGATCATGGCGACCTCGCTCGTCGCAGGCCCGCTGCGACTGGACTACGACGCCGGCGATATCCGGTGCGTGCGCCTCGGCGACGAGGAGATCCTCCGCCGGGTGTACGTCGCCTTCCAAGACCGCAACTGGACAGCACGCCCTTGGCGCATCGTCAGCGAGGAGATCGACGACCGCGGAGACAGTTTTGCCATCCGGGTGGCGGCAGGCGGCACCTTCGACGCGGAGCCGTTCACCTGGACGGTCGCGATCGATGGGCGCCCCGACGGCACACTCACCTACGCCCTGCACGGGGTGGCGAGCACCCCCTTCCTGCGCAATCGGCTGGGCATCTGCGTGCTCCACCCGATGGCCGGGTTCGCCGGGCGCGCCTGCGACATCACCCATGTGGACGGCAGCGTCGAGGAAACCGCCTTCCCCGACCGGATCTCCCCGCATCAGCCCTTCCTCGACATCGCTGCGATGACCTACCCCGTGGGCACCGATGCGCGGGCGAGCATCGCCTTCACCGGTGAGGTCTTCGAGACCGAGGACCACCGCAACTGGAGCGATGCGTCGTACAAGACCTACTGCACGCCGATCTCGCTGCCCTTCCCCGTCGAGGTGGCGGCCGGAGAGGTCATCGAGCAATCGGTCACGCTCAGCCTGTCGGGCGTTGCCGCGTCCGCTCCCCCGCCGCCGGCCACAGGCCCGGTGGAGATCACCGTGGACACAGCAGCGTGGCCGCTGCCGAGCGTGGGCGTGCACCTCACCGGCCCCGCGTGGACCGACGGGGAGGCGGCGTTCCTGCGCTCCCTCGGACTCGCCCATGTCCACGCCGACATCGACGCGGACGACCCCGGCGCAATCGAGCGCATCGACGATGCGGTGCGACGCGCGCGCGAGCTCGGCGCGAGAGCGTTCCTGGCACTCCACGCCGCAGGCGACCCCGATCCTGCGCTCGCGGCTCCCCTGGCTGCGGCCGGCGAGACGCTCGCCGGCGTCTGGGTGATCCGTCCCAGCGAGAAGGTGACCTCGCGCCCCATCGTGGACTCCTGGCGCGCGACCCTCGGTCCGGATCTGCCCTGGGGATGCGGCACCAACCTGTACTTCACCGAGCTCAATCGCCAGCCCCCGGACAGCTCGGGCCTGGCCTGGACGACCTTCTCACTCAACCCTCAGGTGCACGCGCACGACGATCGATCGGTGCTGCAGAACGCCGCGACGCTCGCGGTGATCGCCGCGGATGCGCCGCGGCTCAGCGGAGCCACACGCATCCACGTGGGCCCGGTCTCGCTGCGCCCCCGCTTCAACCCCAATGCCACCGACCCGCCGTCGGACGTGAGCAGCACCGACCTGCCCGCCGATGTCGACGCCCGCCAGCGCACGTGGCTCGCCGCCGCCTGGACTGCCCTTGCCCTGGGGAGCGCGAGCGAGCCGGGGACGGTCTCGGCCATCACGCTGTTCGAGGACGTGGGGTGGAAGGGACTGCGCGCCCGCGACACCGGGCCCGAGGATCCGGCCTTCGGGGGGCGCGCCGGCGAGGAGTTCCCCGTCGCCGACGTCATCCGTGCGATCACCGGTGCGCACACCGTGCACCCGACGTCATCGAGCGACCCGGAGGCGGTCGACGCGGTCGTGCTCGACGGCCCCGGCGGCCGGTGCGCGATCCTCGCGAACCTCACGGGCGAGACGCGCGAGGTGCGGCTCATGGGAGCCGCTGACGCCAGCCTGACGCTCGGCCCGCATGATGTGGTCACCATCAACCTGCCTGGGAGGGCTTCGTGACCGATCCGCTCTTCGACCTCGCCGGGCGCCGCGTGCTCATCACCGGAGCCGGGGGCGCGCTGGGATCGGTGCTGGCCCGGGCCTTCGGCGAGCGCGGCGCGCTCGTGGGGGTCCACGACCTCTCCGCCGAGCGCGTCGCCCCCGTCGTCGAGGCGATCCGCTCGGCTGGCGGTCAAGCGGTCGCCGTCGTCGGAGACGTCTCCACGGCCGAGGGGTCGGCGGACATCGTGCGGCGCGGCGCCGAGGCACTCGACGGGCTGGACGTGCTCCTCAACGGCGTCGGCATCAACCGCCGCAAGCCGATGGAGGAGGTCACCCCCGAGGACTTCGACGCGATCGTCTCGGTCAACCTGCGGGCCATCTACTTCGCGAGCCAGGCGGCCCACGCGATCATGCGCC
>CAZICY010000068.1:0-6509 GCA_964537955.1 uncultured Actinomyces sp.
CCAAGGTGAGCACGGGCGCCAACACCTTCGATCAGGCGCTCGCAAGCCTGCGCGCCGTGCGGTTCCGACCTGAGCTCACCATCGACGAGGGGCCTGCCCCACAGCGCCTGGCCCCCCACGCCGTGGCCCTCACTGCTGACTTCATCGAGGACGATGAGGAATTGGCCTCCGGCCGCTTCGTGCTCCTTCATGACCCGGACGGCGTCGACGCCTGGGAGGGGACCTACCGAGCCGTGGTCTTCCTGCGCGCCCTCCTCGAGCCTGATCTCGCCACGGACCCTCTGCTCACCGGGGTCGCCTGGGCATGGCTGATCGAGGCCCTGGAGGCCGAGGGCGGCCCTCGCACGGCGCTGGGTGGCACCGTGACCCGCGTGATGAGCGAGTCGTTCGGCGCCCTCGGCGAGCGTGACGTGACCGGGTCCATCGAGATTCGTGCCTCCTGGACACCCCTCGGCGATCCCGACGACATGGGCCTCGAGGCGCAGGCCTGGGCGGCTGCACTGGCCCAGGCGGCCGGCCTGCTCCCCCTGCCTCCGGGGGTTTCGGCTCTGGCACCCCCGCGCCGAGGCGCCTGAGATCGCCTCGTGACTTCCGCAGACGACCCCGACACGACTCGCGAGGACGTGCCCGAGCAACCGTCCGGCGAGCTCCCCTCGGTCGAACTACTCGAGGGTCTCCCGCCGGTGGTGTCGACGGCAGCCGACCTCGACCGCGCTGCTGACGCGCTGTCACGGGGCACGGGCCCCATTGCGGTGGATGCCGAGAGGGCGTCGGGTTTCAAGTACGGCCAACGCGCCTACCTGGTCCAGTTCTTTCGCCGCGGTGGCGGCACGTGGCTCATCGATCCCACGGCATTCGACGACCTCCGCCTCCTGGCGTCGCGCCTTGGCGACGCCACCTGGATCCTCCATGCGGCGTCGCAGGACCTGCCCTGCATGCGCGACATCGGGCTGGTCCCCGAGCGCATCTTCGACACCGAGCTGGCCGCACGCCTCTTGGGCCGCGAGCGTGTCGGCCTGGGCCCGTTGGTCGAGAGCGAACTCGGCATGCATCTCGCCAAGGGACACGGTGCCGCGGACTGGTCACGGCGACCCCTGCCCGATGACTGGCTGCGCTACGCCGCGCTGGACGTCGAAGTCCTCGTGGACCTCCACGACATCCTGTCTACGGACCTGGTGTCCTCAGGGAAGTACGCGTGGGCAGAGGAGGAGTTCAGCGCCGTCCTCCATCAGCCGCCGGCTGCTCCGCGACGTGATCCTTGGCGACGCACCTCGGGCATGCACAAGGTGCGCGGTCGGCGACCCCTCGCGATCGTCCGGTCCCTGTGGGAGTCGCGGGATGAGCTTGCGCGACGAATCGACGTGAGCCCGGGGCGCGTGCTGTCGGACACGGCCATCGTGGCCGCGGCCAGCGCGCAGCCCCGCGAACGCGATGCCCTGGCGGCGCTTCCGGAGTTCCGCAAGGGTCACGGCGCCAAGCACCTGGATCGGTGGTGGCGTGCAGTCGCGGCAGCCCAAGCGCTTCCCGAGGACGCGCTGCCAGCCCCCGCGCTGGCCAGCGACGGCCCCCCACCGCCCCGGGTCTGGCGGGACCGTGATCCGGTGGCTGCCGACCGGCTTGCACGTGTGCGCGCCGCGTTGAGCGACATCGCAGATGCCCACTCGATACCGCTGGAGAACCTCCTGCCTCCGGACGCCGTACGCCGATGGGCCTGGGATCCGCCGGAGCCGGTCACGGTCGATTCCGTGGGCGCAGCACTGACCACCTCGGGTGCGCGTGCGTGGCAGGTCGACCTGTGCGCGGCCGCTCTCGTCGAGGCGGCACCGCCACCTGACGAGGAGTGATCAGCCCCGAGGGTCCTGCAGGTTGACGATGCTGTCGGACAAATCTGGCAGCGGCGCAGCCACCCTCTCAGTGACACGGCGCGCGATGTCCTGGGCGCTGAGGCCGGCGCGCAGGAGGACATTCGCCCGTGGACCGTGCTCGGGGAACTCTGGCGGCATGCCGAAGGTCAGGGCCGGTGTCGACACTCCGGCGTCCTCGAGCAGCGTGCGCAGGCTCGTGCCGATGCCACCGGCTCGGATGTTGTCCTCGAGGACGACGACGAGGTCGGCATCGCTCGCGAGCGCGGCGAGCCTGGTCGCCAGTGGCAGGGCCCACCTCGGGTCCACCACCGTCGCGCTGATCCCCTGAGCACTGAGTGCGTCAGCGACCTCGAGTCCCAGGGTGGCGAAGGCTCCCACGGCGACAATGAGGACATCACACTGATCGGACTCGCGCAGGATGTCGACGCCGTCAATGCGGCGCAGCGCCGGAATCTCCTCCGGGACCACGCCCTTGGGGAAGCGCACCACCGTCGGCGCATCCGTCACGGCCACGGCTTCGCGCAGTTGCTCGCGCAAGGCCGCCGCGTCACGTGGGGCGGCGAGCCGCAGTCCCGGGACGACACCCAGTAGCGACATGTCCCAAATCCCGTTGTGGCTGGCGCCGTCGTCTCCGGTGACGCCTGCCCGATCCAGCACGAAGGTCACTCCTGCCCGATGCATGGCGCAGTCCATGAGGACCTGGTCGATGGCACGATTGAGGAAGGTGGCGTAGACCGCTACAACTGGGTGGAGCCCGGCGTATGCCATACCGGCGGCGCTGGTCGCCGCGTGCTGTTCCGCGATGCCGACGTCAAAGGTGCGCTCCGGAAAACGCTTTGCGAAGCGATCCAGGCCCGTCGGGCCGAGCATCGCAGCGGTGATCGCGACGACGCGCTCATCCTCCTCGCCGACGCTGACGAGTTCCTCCGCGAAAACGGAGGTCCAGGTCTGACCCGACGCCTTCAGCGGGTGGCCTGTCTCGGGATCGATGACGCCGATGCCGTGGAAGCGATCCGCCTCATCCTGCTCGGCGGGGGCGTATCCGCGCCCCTTCTCGGTGATCACGTGGACGACGACAGGACCGGGGAAGTCCCGTGCGCGGCGCAGTGCATGCTCTACCTCGAGCGTGTCATGTCCATCGATGGGGCCGACGTACTTCAGTCCCAAATCCTCGAACATTCCCTGGGGCGCGACGACGTCCTTGAGGCCCTTCTTCATGCCGTGGAGCGCCTCGTAGACGGGTGCGCCCACTACGGGCGTCCGCTGAAGGGTGCGTCGCCCCCACTGAAGGAACCGCTCATAACCCTGCGTGGTGCGCAGCGTCGCGAGATGGTGCGCGAGACCGCCGATGGTGGGCGAATAGGACCGCTCGTTGTCGTTGACCAGGATGACCAGGGGACGATCAGACGCCGCAATGTTGTTGAGTGCTTCCCAGGCCATCCCACCTGTGAGGGACCCATCCCCCACGACGGCGATCACATGGCGCGGATCACTCCCCGTGAGCTCCCCCTGCAGTTCAAAGGCCTTAGCGATCCCATCGGCGTAGGACAAAGCAGTGGATGCATGGGAGTTCTCGATGACGTCGTGCTCGGATTCGGCTCGCGCCGGATAGCCTGAGAGGCCACCCTCCTTGCGCAATCGGTCGAACCCTCGCCAGCGCCCGGTGACGATCTTGTGCACGTAGGCCTGGTGGCCCGTGTCCCAGAGGATGACGTCGTGCGGAGAGTCGAAGACACGGTGCAGGGCGAGAGTGATCTCGACGACACCGAGATTGGGACCTAGGTGGCCGCCGGTGGCGGACACCTGCTGGACGAGGAACGCACGAATCTCCTCAGCGAGGGCCGGCAGGCAGTCGTCAGGAAGGTTGCGCAGGTCATCGGGCGAGGTGATGCCCTCGAGCAGACCCATGTTTCCCTCGCCTCTCGCCGGTGCGCCAGCGAGGCGCCCTCAACCCTCGCAGTCTAGGCGCCGCTCGGCGTCTCCACACGTCAGAGGCGCGCCTGCCATCGATGGCCCTCTAGCGCCTGGCCCACCAAGGCCACCTCGCGCTGGAGCCTCTGGAGGACGGCGGCCTCGGCCTCAAGCGCACGGAGCGCCTCCTCAGGATCCACCCCCGTCTCGACCAGGGCGACCCGCGCACGGGCGTAGGCGCGACGGGCCCCCTCGATCCGAGCATCCAGATCGCATCGCACGCGGAAGGCGAGCGCCCTCGGGTGCCGGGCCCAGACGGAAGACGGGGCTCGCTCAAGGCTGGAGATCTCCCACATCCAGCGCACGGCCGTGTCCGGGAATGCGCTGTCCTCAGGGTCGGCGACCTCTGCCGGCCATCCCGGCGGACGCATCGCTAGACGAGGGACCGCAGGACGTACTGCAGGATGCCGCCATGCCGGAAGTAGTCGGCTTCGCCTGGGGTGTCGACTCGGACTGGAGCGCTGAACTCCACTGTGCGTCCGTCGGCCGCCACCGCCTCGACATCGACCGCGCTCGGGATGCGTCCCTCGTTGAACTCCGTGATTCCCCGGATGCTGAAGACCTCATCACCTTGCAGCCCCAGGGAATCCGCGCTCATGCCGTCGGGGAACTGCAGCGGGAGGACGCCCATCCCGATGAGGTTTGAGCGATGGATGCGCTCGTAGGACTCGGCGATTACGGCCTTGACCCCGAGGAGAGCCGTCCCCTTGGCTGCCCAGTCCCGGCTTGACCCTGAGCCGTACTCCTTGCCGGCGAGGACGACGAGGGGCGTGTCGTGGCGTGCGTAGGCCATTGCCGCGTCGTAGACGGGGACGGTGTCGTGGTCGGGCGTGGTGAAGTCCAAGGTGAAGCCACCCTCGACATCGTGAAGCATGTGATTGCGCAGGCGAATGTTGGCGAAGGTGCCACGGATCATGACCTCGTGGTTGCCGCGACGCGACCCGTAGGAGTTGAAGTCCGGCCTCGCAACTCCATGGTCTGCCAGATATCGGCCCGCGGGACTGTCCGGCTTGATGTTGCCCGCCGGACTGATGTGGTCCGTGGTCACAGAGTCACCCAACTTCAGGAGCACACGGGCGCCGCTGATGTCGTGCAGGGGCTCGGGCACACGAGGCATACCGTCGAAATACGGCGCCTTGCGCACGTACGTGCTCTCGGGATCCCACTCGAAGCGATCGCCCGTGGGCGTGGGAAGGCTGCGCCAACGCGCGTCGCCGTGGAAGACATCGGCGTAGCGTGCGGCGAACATCTCCTCGTCGATGCTCGCGTCGATGACCGCGTGGATCTCCCGGGGGCTGGGCCAGACATCCGCAAGGAAGACCGGCTTGCCGTCCTGGTCGAGCCCGAGTGGCTCCGTGGCGAAGTCGATGTCCATCGTCCCCGCGATGGCATAGGCCACGACGAGGGGCGGGGAGGCCAGGTAATTCATCTTGACGTCCGGGTTGATACGCCCTTCGAAGTTGCGATTGCCGCTGAGAACCGAGACCACCGCGAGATCAGCCTCGTTGACCGCAGCACTCACCTCAGGGATCAGGGGGCCGGAGTTGCCGATGCACACGGTGCACCCGTAACCCACTGTCTCGAAGCCGAGCTTGTCCAAGAAGGGGGTGAGGCCCGCACGGTCGTAGTAGTCCGTCACCACCTGGGAGCCGGGGCCGAGGGTTGTCTTGACCCAGGGCTTGCGCGCGAGACCACGCTCGACCGCCTTCTTGGCGAGCAGTCCCGCGCCGATCATGACGGACGGATTCGAGGTGTTGGTGCATGAAGTGATGGCGGCGATGACGACCGCTCCGTGGCCGATCTCGACAGGCTCGCTATCGATCTGAGTCTCAACCGCCGCCGCGGGCTCCCGGGTGTAATCCGCGAGCGCGCTCACGAACGATGCCTTCGCGTCGCTCAGGGATACTCGGTCCTGAGGGCGCTTGGGTCCCGCGAGCGAGGGGACAACCGTCCCCAGGTCGAGTTCGACGTACTCGGAGTAGCGCGCTTCTCGTGCAGGGTCGTGCCACAGCCCCTGAGCCTTGGCATACGCCTCGACCAAGGCGATCTGATCGTCGGGGCGCCCCGTCAAGCGGAGGTAGTCGATCGTGGCCGCGTCGATGGGGAAGATTGCGACAGTGGAGCCGTACTCCGGGCTCATGTTGCCGATCGTCGCTCGGTCTGCGAGGGGCACCGCCCCCACTCCCTCGCCGTAGAACTCGACGAACTTCCCCACGACCCCGTGCTTGCGCAGCAACTCCGTGATCGTGAGCACGAGATCGGTCGCGGTGGCGCCCGTCGGCAACTCACCCGTGAGTTTGAAGCCCACGACCCGCGGAATCAACATCGAGACGGGCTGACCGAGCATCGCAGCCTCAGCCTCGATCCCGCCTACGCCCCAGCCGAGGACGCCCAGGCCATTGACCATTGTGGTGTGGCTATCGGTGCCAACCACGGTGTCGGGATAGGCGAGGCCTTCACGCGCCATGATCACGCGAGCGAGATGCTCGATATTGACCTGGTGGACGATCCCGGTGCCGGGAGGGACCACCTTGAACTCCTCGAAGGCGCCCTGACCCCAACGAAGGAATTGATAGCGCTCGCGATTGCGCTCGTACTCCAGGGCGGTATTGAGATCCGCGGCATCAGGCCGCGCGAAGTAGTCGGCGATGACGCTGTGGTCGATGACCAGTT
>CAZICY010000069.1:0-6274 GCA_964537955.1 uncultured Actinomyces sp.
AGTTCGACCACATGGTGGATGGGCGCAGCGACGGAGTCCTCAAGCCGGATCCGCGTGCGTACACCCTTATGGCCGAGCGCATGGGAGTGGCGCCGGAGGAGTGCGTCTTTATCGACGATCAGCCGGGCAACATCGTCGGTGCCGAGGCAGTGGGGATGCGTGGCGTGCATCTTGATCCTGTCGATCCCGATCCCGGTTACGAGCAGGCCCGGCACATGCTCGGACTCACCTGAGGAGCTGCCATGACTCGACCCTTTCGCGTGGCCGTCATTGGCTCTGGTCCTTCGGGGATGTATGCCACCGACGCGCTGGTCAGTCAGGAGGAGATCCCGGTGTCGGTCGACATCATCGATCGCCTGCCCACGCCCTTCGGTCTCGTGCGCTACGGCGTCGCTCCGGACCATCTGAGCATCCGCTCGGTCCGTGACACCCTCGACAAGGTCCTGGATCATCCCGGCGTGAGGTTCCTCGGCAACGTCGAGGTGGGGCGCGATGTGTCGCTGGTGGAACTCCGGGAGTTCTACGACGCCGTCATCTTGACCTACGGCGCTTCGCGCGATCGCGCGCTCGGGATTCCCGGCGAGGAGTTGACCGGCAGCATTGCGGCAACCGACTTCGTCAATTGGTACACCGGGCACCCTGACACGAGCCCGGACGCCTTCAGCGACTTCCTGGCCTCGTCGACAAGCGTCGCGGTGATCGGCGTCGGCAATGTTGCCGTCGATGTCACCCGCGTCCTGTCCAAGGCGCCGGATGAGATCGAGCACACCGACATGCCCGAGCACGTCTTCGCGGCCCTGCGCGCCTCGGGGATCCGCGACGTGCACCTCGTGGGCCGTCGCGGCCCCGCGCAGGCAACCTGGACAACGAAGGAGCTGCGTGAGCTTGGTGAGCTCGCACTGACTCAGGTGCTCGTCGCCGAAGGCGGGGAGGTCGATGACGCCGCAAGCGTGCGCGCAGTTGCGGAGGACAAGGCCGTGGCGCGCAATGTGGCCGTCGTCGAGGGATGGTCCGGGCATGTCGACGACGGTCGCGAGCGGAGCATCCACCTGCACTTCCGGTGCCGACCTGTGGAGATCCTCGGCACGGATCGCGTCGAGGGGCTTGTCGTCGAGACCACGACCCTCGATGACGAGGGACAGGCCAGCGGCACGGGTCAGACGCACGTCATTGCCGTGGATGGAGTTATCCGGAGCGTGGGGTACCGCGGCACGGCTCTCGAGGGAGTGCCCTTTGATGACCGTCGCAATGTGATCCCCAATCGCGAGGGGAGGGTCCTCGACGGCGATACACCGCTCGCGGGGGTCTACGTCGCAGGCTGGATCAAGCGCGGGCCCACGGGAATCATCGGCACCAACAAGAAGGACGCCGTGCAGACGGTCGCGTGCCTCCTTGAGGATGCCGCGGATCCGTCCGCGTGGACTGCGGTCCACCCGGAAACGACGGCAGTGGATGCCGCATTGGCCGGTCGCGTGGTGGTGGGCACGTCAGGCTGGCGCAGCATCGACGATGCCGAACGCGCCCTCGGGGCGTCACGTGGCCGGGATCGCACCACACTGCACGACCGCGCCGCGCTTCTCGAGGCCGCCGGGGACTAGGCGGGCTCGAGGACCCGCCAGCCGGACCATTCCTCCGGTGCGGTGCCGCACGACGCCGGACGCGGTGTGCCTGTGGTCGGACAGAGATGCACGGGTGAGTGGCCGGGGAAGGTCACGATGGTGCGCGCGCTCTCGGATTCGTCGACGACCGGATCACCGACGATCGTCAGGACGCTGCGGGCCATGAGGTAGGCCTCCGCCGCCTGTGCCACCGGGGGCAGGCCGCTGCGACCGCGCAGTGATGTCGACGAAGTGGGCGTGGGTCCGTTGTCCAAGAGCTCGCGTGCGACCGAGGTGGTGAGCCGCCCATAAACCAGTCCCTCACCGACGAGAAGGGCGGTGGGGGCGAATCGGTGACCACCGAGGTGGGAGCACTCCCACGCGCGATCGTCGTCGAGATCCTGGACTAGGGCGCGGCCGTCGAGGCCACAGCACAGGTCACGGGCGGCGTTGGCGCACACGGCCAGCACAGGCGCGTGGGGATCGGGACGGGCGTCGTCTCCGGGCGGTCCTGAGTCAGGCCAGCCCAGCAGGGCCTCGTGGTCGTCGACCATGGCCACACGGGGTGGGGGATCGCCCTGGAGGCCCCCCGCGATCCAGACCCGCAGGGGCGCGGTCGGATCCGCGGCGGGATGCCTGCCTCGCCGACGCACCAGGAGGACGCGACGTTGGGGGTTGGAGTCCAGGGCACGCACGACGGGGACGTGACAGTCCTCGAGTGCGCGCTTGCCCCATGGGCCGGGTACTTCGATGAGCCACCACCAGCGCGCGAGGGGGGCTGTCCCCGCGAGCGGCTCGGCCGCTGCGGCCGCGTTGCAGCGCATCAGCGCGGCGGGCCGGAGACGCTGGCCACGGGGCCGGTGAGGGGAGTGCCCGAAGCATCGCGCTTGTCCCGAGACGAGGGCAGGTCGAGCGGTGCACCCGACGCCGCACAGGCGCGGACCGGGCCGCTGCCGGCCCAGCCGATGACGAGGACGTCTTCGAAGCGCAGGAAGCGATGTGCGCGCACACCGCCGGTGCCGCGGCCCTTGCGCGGGATGTCGGCGAGATCCGTGACCTTCGCCGTGAGCGCCGAGGTGCCCGGCAGGGCTGATCGTGACCCCGCGACCGTCACGATCACCGCCTCGGGATCGTCTCCCGGGACGGAGCAGCACGCGATGAGCTCCGCACCATCGGACAGCCGCATGCCTGCCATGCCACCGGCAGAGCGGCCCTGGGGCCGCACGGAGTCCGCGGGGAATCGCAGTGCCTGGGCATCCGAGGAGATGAGCACGATGTCATCGCCCGGTGCCGACTCCGCGGCGCCTACCACCGTGTCGCCTTCGCCCAGGGGGATGAGATCCCAGTCGCGCCGGGTGGGTGGCCCCTGCACGGCCACGCGCTTGACCACGCCCTGGCGAGTGGCGAGGGCGATCACGGCGGGTGGATCGCTCACCTCCGCGAGGCCCACGACGCGCTCGTCGGCCTGTAGGTCCAGGAGTGCACCCAACGGTGCACCTCCGCCGAGGGAAGGTGCGTGGGCGGACGGGGGCAGGATCGGCATCTCCACCACGGGCAGGCGCAGGGCGCGACCCATGCTGGTGATGACGGCCACCTCACCGCGACCGGTCGCCATGGTCGAGGCGACGATGACATCGTGCGCGGCGCGCGGCCCATCGAGGGCGACGTCGGGTCCGGACGTGCGCGCGATGAGTCCCGTGCCGGAGAGAAGGACGCGGCAGGGGGAGTCCGTGATCTCCAAGGACGCGGGCGAAGCAGCACTGATGGCCGCTGATTCCTCCAGCAGGATGGTGCGCCGAGGCGTGGCGTGAGCCTCTGCCACGGCCAGGAGCTCATCCGCGACGACCTGGCGGAGCAGTGCTTCGTCGTCGATGATGGCCGAGAGCTCGTCGATGCGACGGCTGAGGTCGTCGCGTTCGGTTTCCAGCTCGATCCGCGAGAACTTCGTGAGCCGGCGTAGCGGCATCTCCAGGATGTAGGAGGCCTGCTCCAAAGACAGGTCGAACACCGACATGAGTCGCTCGCGGGCCGCTGCCGTGTCGTCGCTGGTGCGGATGAGCTGGATGACCTCGTCGATGTCGAGGATAGCGATGAGGAGGCCGTCGACCAGGTGGAGTCGCTCCTGTGCTCGCATGCGACGGAACTCGCTGCGGCGGCGCACCACCTCACGTCGGTGATCTACGAAGACCGCGAGAAGCTCTCTAAGGCCCAGAGTGCGGGGCTCGCCATCGACGAGCGCGACGGCGTTGATGGTGAAAGCGTCCTCGAGCGGGGTGAGCTTGTAGAGCTGCTCGAGCATGGCCTCGGGATTGACCGAGGGCGCAAGCTCGATGACGAGCCTCAGCCCGTGCTCGCCGTCGGTGAGGTCGAGCAGGTCGGAGATCCCCTGCACCTTCTTGCTCGTCACGAGGTCCTTGATGCGCTCGATGACCCGCTCGGGACCGACCCCGAGCGGCAGCTCCGTCACGACGATGCCGCGGCGGCGGGGGCTCACCTGCTCGATGCGTGCCGAGGCGCGGACGCGGAAGGATCCACGTCCGGTGGCATAGGCCTCGCGCACCCCCGTGAGCCCGAGGATCGTGCCCCCGCCGGGCAGGTCGGGGCCCGGCACGAAGCGAATGAGCTCGTCGAGGTCGGCGTCCGGGTTGAGCACCAGGTGCCGCGCGGCAGCCACGACCTCGCCGAGGTTGTGGGGGGCCATCGAGGTCGCCATGCCTACCGCGATCCCGGCCGCACCGTTGACGAGGAGAGCCGGGAAGCCGGCGGGAAGCACAGTGGGCTCCTGCTCACGCCCGTCGTAGTTGGGGACGAAGTCGACGACGTCCTCGTCCAGGGATTCGGCCATGGCGAGGGCGGAGGAGGCGAGTCGGCATTCGGTGTAGCGCATCGCCGCCGGGCCGTCATCGGGGGAACCGAAGTTGCCGTGCCCGTCGACGAGGGGGAGGCGCAGCGTGAAGGGTTGCGCCATCCGGACCAGGGCGTCGTAGATGGCCGAGTCCCCGTGCGGGTGGAGGCGACCCATCACCTCCCCGACCACGCGGGCGCTCTTGACATGTCCGCGGTCCGGTCGCAAGCCCATCTGGTGCATTTGGAAGACGATGCGGCGCTGCACCGGCTTCAAGCCGTCCCGGGCGTCGGGGAGGGCGCGGGAGTAGATGACGGAGTAGGCGTACTCAAGGAAGGATGACCGCATCTCGCTGTCGACATCGACATCGATGATGCGGTCACTGGTGTCCCCGTGACGTGCCACCCCGAGAGCCTACGGGCGGCCACCCGCTCCAGTGACGGCACGCGCCGCGATCCGCGTGGCGTGCTCCAGGGACGCGGCCATGTCACCCTGCGACACCCACGAGGACAGGAAGCCCGCGGCGAAGGCGTCCCCGGCCCCTGTGGTGTCGTGCACGGTCGCCGGCTCCGCAGGGACGCTCCATCGCTCGTCCCCGCGTGCAGCGACGGCTCCCTCTGCCCCCATCTTGATGATCGGGGTCAGGCCGCGTCCTGCCAGATCATCGAGTGCATCCGCGGTCGGGAATTGCGCGGTGAGTGCCCGAGCCTCGGGGGCATTGGCGAAGAGGAGGTCACCCGCCTCGAGCCAGCCGAGGAAGGTCTCTGCTCCGACGATGTGGAGTGGGGCCTCGGAGGACGCATCGACGCTGATCGTCAGGCCGCGTCGGCGAGCCTCGGCCAGAGCCGTAAGCGCCGCCTCGCGGGAGCCCTCGCGCAGCAGGGAGTAGCCACTCACGTGGAGATGATCACCCGGCCGCCACGGTGTGGGGTCGATATCCCTGGATGCAAGATGAACGTTCGCGCCCGGGTCGGGGAACATCGTCCGCTCGCCATCAGGTGTGACGAGGACGATGCACCGTCCCGTGGGGAAAACAGGATCGCGCGCGGCACTCACGGCAACGCCGGCCGCGGCGAGCCGGTCGAGTGCAGCGCTGCCGCGGGCGTCATCGCCGACCCGGGTGATGAGTTGCACGGGCGCGCCCAGGTCGGCCAACCAGGCAGCAACGTTGGCCGCCGAGCCACCGTCCTCGTCGGCGATGGTGGCGGGGGTATCCGAGCCGGGGGCGGGTGTCGAGGACGCATGGGCAATGACATCGACCATGACCTCACCGACGACCCGGATGGTGCTCGTGGGCATCATCCGAGCACCTCAGGCATCGGCGACGGCGACGCGCGAGGCGAGGTCGGCGTTGCGCAGGATGATCTCGGTATTCGCCGTGAGGCTCAGTCCCCCCGAAGCGCGATGGAAGTAGTCCAGGAGGAAGGGCGTGACGTCCTTGCCGCGCACTCCGGAGGTGTCGGCCAGCGCCAATCCCTCGGCGAGGAGTCGATCGTGCAGGTCGGGATCCATCTGCAGGCCCTCGGGCAGTGGATTCGCCACGACGAGTGCCGCGGGAATGGACAGGGCGCGACGCGCCCGACTGATCGCGGCAATGTCCTCGACACTGTCGATGCGCCAGTCGATGGGGCTCCCCGAGTCGGTGAGGTAGAAGCCCGGGAACCGATCCGTGCCGAATCCCACGATGGCGACGTTGAGTGTCTCGAGTCGTTCAAGCGTGGCGGGGACATCGAGAATCGACTTGACCCCCGAGCAGACGACCGTCACAGGAGTGACGGAGAGCGAGGTGAGGTCTGCGGACTCATCCCAGGTCTCACGTGCCTGGCGGTGG
>CAZICY010000070.1:0-6127 GCA_964537955.1 uncultured Actinomyces sp.
GACCGCCACGGTGCCTCCAGTTGGTCGTTCCCTGCCCCTTGGCAGGGCTTTACGGGAACCACTGTTGCAGATTCGACGGCGAATTCGCGACATCGCCGCAATTTCACGCCTCGGTGTGTCGCGCGCGGATTCCGATCCGTTGACGTGCTAATCGCGGCTGATGCACGATGCGCGATACGTCATGAGATCCACGGGAGCGGCACGATCGCCCGATACGCGATGTCCCGCGCAGATGCGCTGGCGTCGACTATCCACAGGGCAGGAATGTCACACACGTCACACCCAGCGCAGCAATGCACAGGAATCCTCCTCACACGAGCGCGCTGCGCAGCCGGATAACCGACCAGCTGCCGGTGTGCGCGCTCCAGGTGCCCACCGTCGCGCCGCCGCGGCGGCGCTGCGAGGATGTCGCGATGACGACATCGCCTTCCGCGTCCCCTGATCCCTATGCCCTGCCCGATGTCTCCACGCTCACCATCGGCGTGCTGGGCGGCACGGGCGAGCAGGGTCGCGGCCTGGCGCGACGGCTCGCGATGGCCGGCTGCGATGTCGTCCTGGGCTCGCGGGACGCCGGGCGTGCTGCCGAGGCTGCGGCCGCGCTCCCCGGCTCGGTCCGCGGCATGTCCAACGAGGACTGCGCCGTGGCCAGTGACGTGGTCATCGTCGCGGTCCCGTGGGACGGCCACGGTGCATTGCTGGAATCTCTGCGCGGAGCGCTGGCCGGGAAGATCGTGATCGACTGCGTCAACCCGCTTGGCTTCGACAAGCAGGGTGCCTACGCTCTGCCGGTGCCGGAGGGATCGGCCGCGCAGCAAGCCGCAGCAGTCCTCCCTGACTCCCGGGTCGTGGCCGCCTTCCATCACATCTCGGCGGTGCTGCTGCTCGATGAGTCCGTCGACAGCATCGACACGGATGTCCTGGTACTGGGCGACGACCGCGAGGCCACCGACACCGTCCAGGCCATCGCTGCGCTCGTGCCCGGGATGCGGGGGATCTACGGCGGGCGCCTGCGCAATGCGGGCCAGGTGGAGGCCTTCACGGCCAACCTCATCTCGATGAACCGCCGCTACAAGGCGCACGCCGGCGTGCGCATCACCGACGTCTGACCTGTCGCGGCCGTGCGACACCCTGCGGCTCGTCGGTTGAGCTATTGCCGCGGCTGCTCACGCGGATGGGCGGAGAGAAAAGCCCAGATGGCGCGGCTGGAGTCCAGCTTCATGTAGGGCTTCCCGGTGTGCTCGTCGGCCCAGGGCGATGGCGACGGCCGACCCATCCAGGCATGGCTCGCCCCCTCCACTGCGAGGAACTCGACGCCCGTGCCCGGCGAGCAGGATCTCCAGCGGCTCATCAGCAGATCGCTATTGGACGCGTCGCGGAGCCTCTGGGGCTTGGCCAGGCAGTCATCCACGCGGGCCAGGGTCTGGGCCGCCTGACGTGGTGGTGAAAAGGCCACCCCGGCAACTCCTGATCCTTTGCCTCCCGCGATCGGGATGTTGGCGTCAGCGGTCCCATGGATCTGGATGAGCGACACAGAGCGGCGAGGCGAGCACGTCGAAGTCTCTAGCGACCCCGATTGAATCCCCACGGCAACGAAGACATCGGACGCCTCGCAGGCTAGGCGCAGGGCCATCATGGCGCCGTTGCTGTGGCCCGCGGCGTAGACGCGGGAACGATCGATGCGGTGGTCCGACTCGACATCGGCTACGACGGCCCGAAGGAAAGCGACGTCATCCACCTGGCGGGCGACCGCTGGTCCGCAGCACTTCCCCGCGTTCCATGTGCGAGCTCCGCCGCTGCCGTCCGGGGAGCGAGTCACGCCGTCCGGGTAGGCCACCATGAATCCGTTGGCCGTCGCCAGGCCGTTGAAGTTGCTGCTGGCTTCGAACTGCTTCCCGCTACCGAGTCCCCCGTGCAGGGCCACAAGGAATGGCGCTGGGCTCGAGAGCCCCTCGGGCACGAACAGTCGGTACGTGCGCCTGACTCCATCGGAGGTCACCAGGGCGCGGTCGGTAATGCTGCCGAGAGCGGGGGCAGCAGGCTGCGTCCCGGCGTACAGGCGCAAGGGCTCTGTGCGGATCGCCGTGGGCCTACCGTCCGAAGGCGTCGCCCCGGCAGGAGCCATTCCGGCGGCCAGCAAGGTCGTCATGGCGACTGCGACGATCCTGCGGATCAATCGGCCAGAGAACATGCGCCAAGTGTCACACCCTGGAGTCCTCGATGCTCGGTGCGCAGGAGTGCCTCTATCTGTACGAGTGCTCGGGTGCCGGGTAGGCGCCTGAGCGCACCTCGTCGGCCCACGCCGCTGCTGCGTCGCTGAGCATGCCCCGCATGTCGGCGTACGCCTTGACAAACTTCGGCCTGGGCCCCTCGGTGAGGCCCGCCATGTCCTGCCACACGATGACCTGCGCGTCCGTCGCGCCGCCCGCGCCGATGCCGATCGTGGGAATGGTGAGGACCTCGGACACGCGCGCGGCCAGCTCTGCGGGCACGACCTCCAGGACGACTGCGCAGGCGCCGGCAGCCTCGAGAGCCTTGGCGTCGCGCAGCACGGCCTCGCCGTCCTCGCCACGGCCCTGGACGCGGTAGCCGCCGAAGACATTGACGGACTGGGGCGTGAGGCCGAGGTGCCCGATCACGGGGATGCCCGCGCCGACCAGGGCCTCGACCTGCGGTAGCACGCGCTGCCCGCCCTCGATCTTGACCGCGTGTGCGCCGCCATCCTTCATGAAGCGCATGGCCGACTCCATCGCCTGGGCCACGGAGGACTGGTAGGAGCCGAAGGGCATGTCGGCGACGACGAGCGCGCGGGAGGATCCGCGCACCACGCCGGCCACGAGGGGCACCAGGTCGTCGACCGTGACAGGGAGAGTGGAGTCGAAGCCGAAGACCACCTGGGCGGCCGAGTCCCCGACGAGCAGCGAGGGGATGCCGGCCTCATCGAAGATGCGGGCGGTGAGCGCGTCGTAGGCGGTGATCATCGCCCACTTCTCGCCGCGCGCGGTTGCCTCGTGGAGGTCGCGGATGGTGGTGCGGCGGATAGGCGTCGCCAGAGACATGATCGTGCTCCCATCTCGAGGCTCCCGTGCGGAGTCCCCGGACGCCCCTATGGTGGCACACGCGCGCCGCATCCGCCCTGCGGTACGCCGGTCGTTAGCATGAACGCGCGTTCAGGAGGGCCCCGGGCGCGGCAGCGAGGAGGGCCATGTCCCAGGACGCGTGGATGACCAACGGCGAAGGCCATCCCCGGCGGTGGGCGATCCTCGGTGTGCTCGTCGTGAGCCTGCTCATCGTCGTACTCGACAACACGGTGCTCAACATCGCGCTACCCACGATCCAGAAGGACCTCGGGGCATCGGCGGGCGAGCTCGTGTGGGCCGTGGACAGCTACATCCTCGCCTTCGCGGCATTGCTCTTCACCTGGGGCGCGCTCGGGGACCGCTACGGCCGCAAGCGGATCCTGGTGATCGGGCTCATCGTCTTCGCGCTGGCCTCGGCGGCGAGCGCCTTCGCCACGACGCCCGGGATGCTCATCGGCTTCCGAGCCATCATGGGCGTGGGCGGTGCGGCCGTGCTGCCGACCACTCTTGCCA
Organism: uncultured Actinomyces sp.; assembly: GCA_964537955.1. Lineage (GTDB taxonomy): Bacteria > Actinomycetota > Actinomycetes > S36-B12 > S36-B12 > Mxb001. Next base: position 3,591 of record CAZICY010000070.1, read on the forward strand.
TCATCACGGTCGTCTTCCCGCCGCATGAGCGAGGCAAGGCCATCGGGGCGTGGGCGGGGGCTGTGGGAGCGGCCGTCGCGCTCGGCCCGGTGCTGGGTGGGCTGCTGCTGCAGCACCCCGGCTGGTTCAGCTGGATCACCGGCAACGACTGGGGCGCGGTCTTCTTGATCAACGTCCCGATCGTCATCATCGGTCTCATCGGGATCTGGCGGGTCGTGCCGGAGTCGCGCAATCCGCACCCGCGCCGGCTGGACCTCGTCGGCCTCGTGCTGTCCGTGGTCGGCCTCACCCTGCTCATCTACGGGATCATCCACGCGTCCTCGACGCTGAGCTGGACCTCCGCCGGCGTCCTCGTCCCGATCCTGGCGGGCATCGTGGTCATCGCCGTCTTCCTCTGGTACGAGGCCCGCAGCGACCACAAGAGCTTCGACGTGTCCCTCTTCCGCAACCGCGGCTACGCCATCAGCCTCGCTGCGGTATCCCTCGCCTTCTTCGCTCTCTCCGGCATCACCTTCACCCTGCCCTTCTACCTGCAGATCCTGCGGGGCTACGACACGCTGGTGGCGGGCCTGTGCTTCGTGCCCTTCGCGGTCGGCCAGCTGCTGGCCGCCCCGCGAAGCGCGGCGATGGTCCTGCGTTTCGGCTACCGCCCGGTCATGACGACAGGCCTGCTGCTGGTGGCACTGTCGCTCATCGGCCTCATCTTCATCGAGCTCGCCACCCCGCTGTGGATCGTGCTCGCGATCTTCTTCGTCTTCGGCTTCGGCATGGGCAACGTCATCGCGCCAGCATCGACGGTGATGCAGAACGTCCTCCCCCTCGCGCGCGCCGGAGCCGGCTCCGCCGTGCAGAACACCGTGCGGCAGGTGGGCGGCGCCCTAGGCGTCGCCATCATCGGGACGGTGCTGGCAACCCAGTACGCCTCGCGCGTGGGTCCTGCCCTCGAGCGCATACCCGGCGAGGTGCCCCCGGATGCGCGTGCCGCAGCCGAGAACTCGATCGTCGCCACCGATGCGGTGATCCAGGGACTGGATCAGGCGGGTGCGCCGGAGTCGGTCGTCACGGCCCTGCAGTCCGCGGCGTTCGACGCCTTCCTCGAGTCCGCCCACGTGACCTACGTCGTGTCGGCCGTCGTGGTGGTCGTGGCGACCCTGCTCGTCGGCTTCGGGCTGCCGCGCATCACGCCACCGCGCAAGGATGCGGCCGTGCCCCCGGACTCGCCAACAGACGACCTCGTGCGCGAGCAGGACGCCGACTACCCGAGCGAACTGGCCGATGAGGTCGGACAGGACGGCCGGCCGACCTGAGGCCTCTTACTCGCGCCAGCGGTTGGTGATCGGCTGGCGTCGGTCCCGGCCGAAGGCGCGCAGGGAGATCTTGGTCCCCGGTGGGTACTGCCGCCGCTTGTACTCCGCCACGTCGGTGAGGTGGATGACGCGCGCGACGATCTCGCTGTCGAATCCCTGCGCGATGATGTCGGCGAGGCCTCTGTCGTGCTCGACGTAGTCGTCGAGGATGTCGTCGAGCAGGGCGTAGTCGGGCAGGGAGTCCTGGTCGAGCTGGCCCGGGCGCAGCTCGGCGCTGGGGGGCTTGGCGATCGAGTTGGGCGGGATCGGAGGTACCTCGCCGGTCGCCTCGGCCCGGGCATTGCGCCAGCGCGCGAGGTCCCACACCAAGGTCTTGGGCACGTCCTTGATCGGCGCGAAGCCGCCGACCGCATCGCCGTAGATCGTGGAGTAGCCGACGGAGACCTCGGTCTTGTTGCCCGTGGCCAGCACGAGGTGCCCCTCGGCGTTGGACAGGGCCATGAGCGTGGTGCCGCGCACCCGGGCCTGGAGGTTCTCCTCCGCGAGGCCGCTCAGGTGCAGCGATGCGTCGAAGGCATCGACCATGGGCGCGATGGGGATGACCCGGTAGTGCAGGCCGGTGCGCTCGGCAAGGTCGGCGGCATCGGCGAGGGAATGCCCGGAGGAGTAGACACTCGGCAGCGCGACGCCGTGCACCCGGTCAGGGCCGAATGCGTCGCAGGCCAGCGCCGCCACGAGCGCGGAGTCGATGCCTCCGGACAGCCCGAGGATCACCGAGGGGAAGCCGTTCTTGTCGACGTAGTCGCGCAAGCCGGTGACCAGCGCGGCCCACACCGTCGCGTGGTCCGACAGCGGCTCGGCCACCTCTGCGGCCGTCGCCGCACCCGTCGCCGCGGGCACCTCCAGGCGGGGGTGCCGGCCGCTCGCCGGCGGAAGGTCCAGGTCGACGACGAGGACGTCGTCACGGAAGGCCGGGGCCCGCGCGAGCAGTGCGCCCTGCGGCCCCACGACGAGGGAGTCACCGTCGAAGACGAGCTCATCCTGGCCCCCGGTCATGTTGACGTAGGCGAGGGTGACCTCGAGCTCGCGCGCACGCCGCTGGCACAGCTCCAGGCGCGTGTCGTCCTTGTCGCGCTCGTACGGCGAGCCGTTGATGACCAGGAGCAGTCCGCACCCGCGCGCCTGCGCGACCGGTCCGCCCTCCTGCCAGAGGTCCTCGCAGATCGCGAG
>CAZICY010000071.1:0-6079 GCA_964537955.1 uncultured Actinomyces sp.
CATCCACCGGTGCTGCAAGGCCTGCGACCGCGATGGTGCCCTCGGTCTGCGGCCAGCTGCGCTTGACGGTCCACTGCAGGAAGGACGACAGCGTGGCGAGGATGAGCACCAGGATTATCGCGATGATACCCAGGACCCAGGGCCAGCGGCGACGCTTGGTAGTGGCTGGGGCTGGTACCGGGGCAGCAGCGGTGTCGGTCACCGGGCCAGCGTAAGACTCAGTACCCCGCCACGAGGAGATTCCGGACTGATCGGCTTCCGTGAGCATGTGCTGCACACGGGGATGCGATCACTGGATCCACACAGGCACAGGAATGTGGATGCGGTCACTAGCCTGTGAGCGTGAACTCCCCATCGACACGCGTGTCTGCGATCCTCGATGACCTGACGGATGCACCGGGCCAGCTGGCGATCTTCGACTTCGATGGAACGCTCATCCATGAGGACATCACGGAAGCCGTCTTCCAGTGGTGCGTCGACAACCGGTCGCTGCCCGACCATCCGGAGTGGCCCTCGCTCGACGGCCTGTCATTTGACGCTGCACCGACGGAGTACTACCGGGCCGTCGCGGATTGCGCATCGGCTGATGTGCCGTGGGGGCACTATGCCGGCGCGCTGCTCCTCGCCCAGGCCTTCGCGGGATCGTCCCTGGCCGAATTCGTACGCCACACCGACCAAGCAATTCTTGGGCTCACCCTGAGGCAAGAAGCGTGCGAACTACTCATTGGCCTTCGCCGTCTGGACTTCGATATTCGTATCGTCAGTGCTGGCGTGGCATGGTGTGTGCGACGGTTCACTCACACCGTGATCAATCCGCTTCTTCGGAGTCAGCGCTTGGACGAGATAGACCTAGCGAACGTGTCGGGCGTCACGACACTGCTCAGTGAACGCGGCGTACCGCGACTTGACCGCGACCTCGTGTCACGTGGCCTTCCCTACCTGTCGGGCGCCGAACCCGACTCACACGCCTTGGTGATCACACCATTCGCCGGGGGTCCGGTCGCTTTCGCTGCGAGCAAACTGGCTTTGCTCTTCGAGGAGGGCGCTGAGCGACCCACTGTGGCGGTGGGCGACGGACTGGCGGATGCCTACCTCCTTGCCCATGCACGTCTAGGGATCACGGTCGGCGATCTCGCCGTGGAGCTCTCCCAGCATGTGAAGCGCCTCGGGGGTGAGCCACCGCTCCACCTCATGGGCGCAACCGCCTGATGACCCCGACCGCTGAGTGACAAGGAGGTGAAGAGTTGACGCGATCGGGACTCTGCCACCGGGCGCGGCGCCATACTGGGACCGTAACGGACTCCGGAGGCAGCATGTCCATCCATCGCCACTTGTCGGCCGTTGCCATCGCAGCCATGACACTGTCCGGGGCCGGCCTCGTCAGTGCCTCGGCGTCGTCGGCCTGGGCCGCCGATGACGCCACGACCCTCACCATCGGGATGACCGTGGGGATTGACAACCCAAACATCTGGGCACTCAACTCCACCAGCGAGTGGAGCGCCGTCACACTCCAGTACGACATGCTGATGAAGTTCTCCGACGAAGATCTCAGCGCATCTCCAGGTCTGGCTGAATCGTGCGAACACAACCCTGGCTACACAACGTGGACCTGCACATTGCGAGAGGACCTGACATGGAGCGACGGCACCCCGCTGACGTCACGTGACGTCGCGTTCACCTACCGTTTCGTAATCGACCAGGGGTTCTCCTACTTCACCAGCTACTTCCCCAAGGGCTCCACCTTCGAGACGCCGGATGACCGAACCATCGTGTGGAATTCGCCGGAACCGACTCGCGGTATGGACCTGCCTCCATGGGTCTACATCGTCCCCGAACACATATGGGGTCCATACATCGGGAAGACGAATAAGGAGATCAAGCAGGCAGCGGTCCTGCCCAACGTCGTGTCCGGTCCGTACGTCATGACCGAGGCAGTCCCGGGACAGAGTTGGACCTTCGAACGCAACCCCAACTTCTGGGGGACAGCGCCCGCCTATGACCGGATCGTCTTCCGTCTCTACACCAACCAGGAAGCCATGGTTCAGGCGCTGAAGAACGGTGAGATTGCCATTGCTGACGGCCTAGAGAGCGCGCTGCTTCCTGCGGTTGAAGCGATACCTAACGTCGCGGTTCAGAAGATCACGGCCGACTCCTGGGTCAATCTCGCATTCAACTTCGGTGGCCAGGACCCCGCCGCGAACCCCCTTCCCGCACTGAGGGATCTCAGCGTTCGTCAGGCGATCGCGCTCGCTATCGACAAGCAGGCAATCGTGGACAAGGCATTCCAGGGTGCCGCAAGCCCGGGCGAAAGCATCGTGCGACCGCTCTCGGTGTACTGGCACCTTGATGTTCCCGACGATCAGGTGATTCCCTACGACCCCGATCAAGCGAACGCCCTTCTGGACGAAGCAGGCTACGCGCGCGGCGAAGATGGCATCCGCGTCGACCCACAGACTGGCCAGCCTCTGGTCATCCGCATGCCCACCTCGAATGACACCCCGGGGAGCAATATCGCAGGGCAGCTCATTGCGTCCTACCTCAGCCAGATCGGCATTGAGGTCAAGGCGCAGCCCGTTAGCGCCGGCAAGATGTACGACGTGCAGCAGTCAGGCGACTTTGATGCCTACATCTGGTACTGGACTGGCGATCCCGACCCGAACTATCAACTCTCGGTCTTCACCTCGGAGCAGTGCGGTGATCTCAGCGATGGCTGCTGGAGGGACCCCACGTACGACGACCTTGTGGCCCGCCAGGCATCGACCTTGGATCGGGACGAACGCCTCACCCTTGTCCGCGAGGCACAGCAGTACGTCTACGACCAGGTCCCGTCGATTGTCTTGGCATACCCGAATTCGTTGACCGCCTACCGGACTGACATCGTCGCTGGTCTCACACCGGTTCCGGCTGGTGACGGCTACCTCACTCCGTCGTACTCCTACACCGGCATGGTGTCAGCGCGTCCGGCTCAATCAGCCGATCCTGCGGCGTCGGCATCTGGCAAGCCGGCATCGGGCGAATCGGGGAGTGACTCGGCTGCCACTGCCGGCGAGACTTCTTCCGCCAGCGCCAGTGGGCCGCCGGTGTGGCTGTGGGGAATCGCTGCTCTCATCGTCCTCGTTGTCGTCGCAGTCCTCGTGATGAGGCGTCGCGGCACTGAAGATCGACCGGACACCCACTGACCCGCGCCAAGAGGCTTGAATTCATTGCCCGCCGTACTGGCTGGGCACTGCTCACCCTGGCATTTATCTTCACGGTGAACTTCTTCCTCTTTCGCATCATGCCGGGCGACCCCATCGCCCTACTGGCACGAAGCCAGAGACTGTCGCCGGAAGCACTCGAGTTGCAGAGGGTCGCGTTCGGCCTGGATCAGCCACTCATTACGCAATTCGGTGTGTATGTCCGCGAGACCATCAGTGGGAACCTCGGCGTGTCACTGATTTCGGGATTGCCCGTGTGGGAATTGATCCTGTCGCGCATGTGGCCCACGTTGCTCCTCGTGGGGATCGGCACGATCCTCGCGGCCGGGATCGGCGTTCTTGCGGGTATCCGCGGCGGATGGCGACGGGGTAGTCGATTCGACTCGGGAAGCCTCTACACCTCCATGGTCCTCTACTCGACCCCCGAGGGTTGGTTGGGGATGCTCTTGCTGATCCTCTTCGCGGGGCTTCTGGGATGGTTCCCGGCAGGGGGCTACTCATCGTCGACCAGCAGCGGGACCACTGACGTCGCCATGCACCTAGCGCTCCCTGTGTTGGCCCTCGCCCTGGGCTATGTGGGCCAGTTCCTCATCGTGATGCGATCAAGCATGATGGAGGTCAAGGCACAGCCCTACATCAATCTCGCGCGGGCGAAGGGACTCACCGATCCTGACGTCCGTCGCCGTCACGCAGTCCCGAACGCCATCCTCCCGATATTCACGCTCGTCGTGATCAGCGTCGGATTCATCTTGGGAGGCGCCATTGTGATCGAGACGGTGTTTTCGTGGCCGGGCATCGGGTTGCTCACCTACGAGGCAATCCAAACCCTCGACTACCCCGTGCTCCAGGGCGTATTCCTTCTTAGCAGCGCGGCGGTGATCGTTGCGAGCCTCGTGGCTGACATCACCTACGGATTCCTCGACCCACGAGTGGACGCGATATGAGTTCGCTTTCGTGGGCCCGTCGGCGCCGCAGCCTCGGCCAGTTCTGGAAGGCCTTCCGGCACAACAAGCGCGGCATGATCGGCCTTGCGATACTTGCCTTCTTCACCCTTGCCGCGCTGCTTGCGCCACTACTCGTCGAAAGCGACGACATTGATCCCGCCTTCGCACCCGGCCAGCCCACTCAGCCTCCCAGTGCTGCTGTGCCCTTGGGTACCGACCTATTCGGGAGATCGGTAGTACAACTCCTGCTCGTCGGTGCGCGCGTCTCCTTGACCGTCGGGGTCCTCGCGACCCTCGGGGCCGTCATCATTGGCGCTGCCATGGGCATCCTGGCCGGCTACTACGCGGGTAGGCCTGTGGGGACGGTGCTCACAGCGTTGACCGACTGGTTCCTGGTCATCCCCTGGCTGGTCCTGGCGATCGTCCTAGCGGCCATTCTCGGACCGACCCTGCTCAACGTCATCGTCGTCATCGCGGTCACGTCATGGGCGCTTACTGCTCGACTCGTGCGGGCTCAGACATTGTCCGTGCGGGAACAACCCTTCATTGAACGGGCACGGGCCCTCGGAGCCACGAACGCACGGATCCTCGGGAAGTACGTCTTGCCGGAGGTTTCCCCGATCATCATCGCCCAGGGCGTGCTGACAGTTGCCATCGCGATCCTCTCCGAGACCACTCTCTCACTTCTCGGGCTGGGTGATCCCACCTCGATGTCATGGGGCCGGATCATCGAGGAAGCATTTCAGTCCGGTGCCATGTCCAACGGCTACTGGTGGTGGATCATCCCCCCGGGGGTCTGCGTCATCCTGGTTACGCTGTCATTCACATTTGTGGGCTATGCACTGGAAGAGACGCTCGACCCACGACTCAGACGAGGTTGATCGCATGAACCCATTTCACAGTGACGGCGAGTGGCTGAAGGCAGCACTCCACACCCACTCGACCGTGAGTGACGGCACTCTCGCGCCTGATCGCCTCGTGCAGTCTTATGTCGAGGCAGGGTTCGACATCGTCGCGATCACCGACCATTGGCGCCTCACACAGCCCAACGCACGTGACGACGTCATCCTGGTGCCCGGTGCTGAGCTCGGTTTCGACATGATCGCCCCCGCCTATCCGCGTCAGTCCGCTGAGTTCCTCGTCTACGGCCTGACCGACATTCCTGAGGACCCGGGTGGGGATCGATCCAACTGGTACTTCAGCGACGAGGACAACTACGAAGTCCGAACCTTCCCATCGCTCTTGGAGGGCACGAAGTGGGCTGCTGGCCAAGGGGCGGTCACCTACGTCGCCCACCCATACTGGAACCAGCTTCCCCCGCAGGAACTGGTGGCAATGGAGGGATACACGGGCATTGAGGTCTTCAACGGTTCCGCGGAACTCGAGTGTGGGCGCGGAGACTCTTCACCCTGGTGGGACCTGCTACTCGGCGAAGGTCGGGAGGTCTTCGGGATCGCTACGGATGACCAGCATTACCCGCTCTTCGAGCTAGGGACTGCGTGGACCATGCTCAACGTGGCCGAGAGGTCACAGGCAGCCGTGCTTGATGCCCTAAGGACCGGGGCTTCCTACTTCTCGCATGGTCCCAGCATCTACGACGTCTCCGACCAAGACGGGGGCATGGAGATCACGTGTTCCCCGGTGAGGTCCATTCGCCTCCAGACTGAGGAGGAGTTCGGCGCGTGCGTCACGGTCGGTCGCGCTGGCCGTCGCATGGGACAGATCCTGGAAACGGACGGAAGAGGGCTCATCACGAGGGCCTTCGTCGAAGGAGCGGCCGAACGCCGCTACCGACGGGTCGTCATCGTGGACGAGCACGGGAATCGTGCATGGAGCAATCCGCTCTAGTGATCCGTCACCGGGCCAGCGTAGGACTCAGGAGTCCTGCGCGGATGCCCAATTCACTCTCCGCTGCCGTGCGCGACCAGGCATCGGCCT
>CAZICY010000072.1:0-2890 GCA_964537955.1 uncultured Actinomyces sp.
GGGGAGCCCTCCTCATCACCGCCACGCTGGGCCTGTCACTTCTGACGGGCCCAGCGTCGGCCATTGCGCCGACGGAGCCCGATGGCGCGGTGGAGCCGGGAAATTGCGGCGATGAACTGCGTCGAGCCCATTTCCTACCTGCTTGACGGCCAGTGGATCGAGGCATCTGTCACGGCCAAGCGGTGGATCATCGGCGACGATGGCAATGGCAACATCGTTCACGGAGACGCCTACTACCAGTAAGCCACTCCCGGGCTTGTTCACGAGAACGGGCGCATCGCTGTCATGGCGGCTCTCGTTGAGTGGGACGACATCAATGGCCCGCCGTATGGCGCGTACCAGTTCACGATCCAGGTAGACCCCGGGGGCGGGCTTCTTGCCACCCGACCTGTGGGCCCTCTGCTTGGAGGAGCCCTCGCAACCAAAGTCACACCCGGGAAGTGACGAGTTCTGCTCGGAGAACAGCACCACCGGCGGACGCGTTGGTCAGCGTCCATGATCCCCCAAATTCACGCGTCCACGTCTCGATGACTGCTGATCCGAGGCCCATATCTGTCGTCGCAGGGAGCAGTCCGCGGCCGTCGTCGTGGACAGTGATCGCGATGCGTGATTCCTCAAGGTCCACGTCGATGGACACGCGCTGCGCCCGTCCGTGGGTCGCCGCGTTGAGCAGGGCCTGCTCGACGATGCGGTAGACCGCTAGTGCGACATCCGGAGCCAGGGCGGCTCGTCGCCTCTCGATCTCCGGTGAGACCCGAACGGACATCCCCATCGCCGGCTCGTACTGCGAGGCCAACTCTTCGAGTGCCGTCTGCAGGTCGACGTCGTCGAGGCTCGGGCTGAGTGCTCGTGCGGCGCGGCGTACATCGAGGGCTCGTAGGTCCTCGAGCCGACCGATGACCGCGCGCAGTGCCTGCTGGTCAGAGCCGTCTTGGCGCTGGGCGATCATCTGTAGTTCGAGGCATGCGGCGATGATGCCGGCCTGGACTCGGTCGTGGAGCAGGGCCGCCACTTGGCGGCGGGCTGCCTCGTCGGCCTCGAGCATGATCGTCTGCTGGTCGCGCACGAGGTCGAGGGCTCGCTGGGTGGCGTGGACCTGCTCCTGCAGGCGGACGACGACCGCTCCGGAGACCGCCATGATGACGAAGAGCATGAGCATCAGGCGGAAGATCGCCACGGTGTACGCGCCGATGTTGGCGTACTGGTCGATGGGGACGAGTGTGAGGCTCGCGCGCAGAGGCTGCGCGGCCGCTGCCGCGAGGAAGATGAAGACGACGTAACTCCCGGGCTGAACACCGTGCGCGCTCTGCCAGCGGCGGCCGGCCAAGACGATCAGCGCCATGATCGCCGCAGCGGGGAAACTGAAGATAAGGCCGTTGCGGAACCACAGGGCGGGGTCGACCGATCCCTGGCCCATCAGGATGCCTGAACTTGTGACGACGAAGAAGTACCAGGTGAGAAAGAAGGTGACGACCGGACGGAAGGGCCACGGGCCGATCCAGCGATACCAGGGCGTGGGCGTCGTCAGGGTGAAGCCGCGGTTGGGCACTACTCGTCCCAGGCTTGATCGCGCACGAGTTGAAGATAGGTGAGGATCGCGCGCGTGCGCAGGTCATCGCCGGGGGACGCATCGGGGACGAGCTGCTTGTAGGCCTTGGACAGGTCCTGGCGCACGCTGTCGTGGGAGATGCCCAGGCGCGCGGCCACCTGGGGTGCGCTCAGGCCGGTGGCGGCCAACGCCATGACGGCGCGCTGGCGCGGGGTGAGCGCCTCCAGGGCTCCGGCGGTGTCGTGCACCAGCTCCGCTGTCATGTCGCCCACGGCGATGCCGCGGGCTGTCGTGCGCATGGCGGCGACAAGGTCGTCCATGTTCATGTCGCCGGTCTTGGGCAGGAAGGACCAGCCGATGCGCAGGTCCTTGGGCACGCGCCGGGCGAGATGGGTGAGCGGATGCTGCGAGTGGATGACAATGCCGATGTTGGCGTTGCGCTCGCGCAGGGCGATACCGAGGTCGATGCCGTTGATCTCGTTGAGCCCGAGGGCGAGGTCGAGGAGCGCGACATCGGCCTGGAGGGCCGCGGGCGAATCAACGACACCCTCGGCATTGGGTGCGGCGAGCAGGAGCTCGATCTCGGGGCGCTGGCTGAGGAAGGCGCTGATGATGCCGCGCAGTGCCGGGTCGTTCTCGACGTAGATCGCTCGCGTCGGGCGCACGGGTCAGTGTTGCAGGTGAGCGCGCAAGGGTGCTGGTCAGTCACACGTGTGACGGTTTCATGGGAGACTGGGTGTAGAAGAAGTACCTCTGCTGTCTCGTATAGGCAGAGGGCCCCAGTCCTGTCGGACGGGGCCCTCTGCCTGGTCACAATGTGATTGCGGCCTACCTCACACGTTGCCAGGTAACGGCGTTAGAGCGAACTCCATTGAGTTCAAAGTAGACAGTCACGTCGCGTTGAGGCTTGATTTTGCGCTGCCACCGGATGGTTCCGTCCTGTCCCACGGGGACGCGCGCGTTGCCTAGCACCTTGGCTCGCTGTCCTTCCATCTGCAGATAGGGCCGGAGCACCTGACCTGCGGCAAGGCCAACGACGGTGCCGGAGATGGCGATGCGATCGTGTCGGCCTATCGGGGTACGTGGGAGCGCTGTGATGCGTATGGTCGACGCTTCCACAGCCCCGGGAGAGGCCACGACGGCGGCAGAGTCCGCGGACCATCCTGCGCCCGAGAGTGCTTGCACTGAGATGGAGTAGTTCACGCCATTCGTCAAACTCGTGAGTTGGCACGAGGTGGCCGAAGTCAGGCACGTGTGCCCTCCCGGCTGCGCGGTGACGCGATAGTCGGTCACCGGGAACGATCCCTGCGACAGAGGTGGCTGCCACGACACTGTGAGTTG
>CAZICY010000072.1:2990-6012 GCA_964537955.1 uncultured Actinomyces sp.
CCAGCACCAGCCGCAACAAACTGAGCGCTGGCTGATCGGGAGGCTGTCACCGAAACGGTGCACGATGTGGCCGTGCCCGAGCAGTCGCCCGTCCAACCGCTGAACTCGGCTCCAGCGGCGGGAACGGCGGTCAGGGTTACGCTCGATCCCACGCTGTAGGCGTAGTCGCACGAGGCACCGCAATTGATGCCCCCGGGCGCTGAAACAACGGCACCTGGTGCAGTCCCGGTCACGGTGACCGACAGAGGCACGCTCGTCGCGGGATCCATCGGCCATGGATCAAGGACATTCCCATTGATGTCCACTGCAGCGGTGTTTTGGCGTGATTGTCCGCCGACGCTGCTGAAGGATCCTGCGAGGAAGACCGCAGCGGAGGATGTGGAGATACCTCGAACCTCGCCGGTGTTTGCACGCCACGTGGTGAGTTCACCCGTAATCGCGTCCAGCTCGGCGATACCGTGCGCCGTCCCACTGCCCGAGGTCACACTCATGCTATCCGTCCCGCCGAGGAAGACGGTCGAGCCGTCCACCGAGGGCTCGATGGCGAATACCCATCCGGCCGGCCAGTGGGCACCGACGACGGGACGCCAGCCAGTGTCGAGGGCTCCCGTGACCTTGTTCACCGCGCCGGCGTGCCGCTGGATCTGTCCGTTGATGCGCTGAAAATAGCCGCCTATGTAGAGACGACTGCCCACGACTGCTACGGCCTCTACCTGGTCACCGGCGCAGCAACCACCTTCGCTGACACCCGCGGTGAAGCTACTGTTGACCGCTCCGGTGGTCGCGTTAACTGACGCCACCTTGACGTGAGTTTCACCGCCGACGCTACCGAAGTCGCCGCCGATGAAGAGATTCGTGTCGTCGAGCCACATGCCGCGCACCGGTCCGTCAATCTGTGGGTTGAAGGTGTTGTCTAGCGCACCTGTCGTGGGATGGACCACCGCGACTCCGCGCGCAGGACTTCCGCCCATGCTGCTAAAGAACCCGCTGATGTAGACCCGATCGGGGGTGGCAAGTACATCGGTCGCGCGATCACCGCCCGGTGTTGGGTTCCATGCCGTCACGGCACCGGAGGTATCTACGGCCCCTGCCCATTGCCGACTCGTGCCGTTGATGGAACTAAAGCCGCCTGCCATGTAGATCGTGCTGCCTAGTCGACTGAATGAGAAGACAGGACCGTCAACATTGGGGGCCCAAGGCGTCAGGAGGCCGTCGCGGCTGACCGCTGCTGAGAACAGCCGCTTCTGTCCGCCGACGCAAGGGAAATCCCCGATCAGATAGACCTTGCCCAGGCTTACGGAGAGCCCGTATACGTAGGACTGCACTCCGTTGCCTTGGTTGCACACGTGTGGATCCCAGGCCCCAACCGCTCCCGTCCTGTCGATGACAGCGGCGTGATTGCGCGCCTGTCCTCCAATCCGCTGGAATCGCCCACCCACGTAGATGGACCCCCCGTCCACCTGAATACTCTTCACGGTGTTGCCCGTGACATCGGGATTCCACGGCAGGAGATTGCCGGTCGTCGTGTCGTACGCTGCGAGGTTGTTGCGCGTCACGCCCGACGCAACTGTGAAAAGTCCACCGACGTAGAGTGCCGTGTCATCCAGGGCGAGCGCCTCACTCTCGGAATTCAGCGCCGGATTCCAGGAATCAACCGCGCCAGTGGATGCCAGGACTCTTCCCAGCCCGCTACGCGCTTGGCCACCGATGCTGCTTATTGCGCCGCCGAGCCACACGTAGGTGTCGTCCGCGACGATGTCCTTGACGCCCCAGCCGCCCACATTGGGGTTCCAAGAGGTCAAGCAGTCGACGTTGTCCCAATTCGTGAGGCACGTACCTGTTGCGGGGCCCGTGCGCTGGTCGAGTCTGATGGAACCTGCAAGCCCGCGGGCTTGCCCGGCGAGTTGTGAAAAGTTTCCGCCGATGTAGACCTGGGTGTCGTCCACCTTCATGGTGTGCACGGCGCCGTTGGCGACCGGGGCCCAAGGCATCAGGGTCTTAGTGACGACATCGAAGGCAGCGAGGTTGGTCCGCGACTGGCCGTTGACCGCTGTGAAGCTGCCACCAACGATCAGGGCTGTGTCATCAAGTGCCAGTGCCAGGATGGCCTGCCCTCCCGTGAACGAAAAAGAAAACCCGGTGTCGAGTGATCCATCGGCATTGAGGTGGGCGAGTCTGCTGATCCCTTGACCGCCTACGTTGTTGATGCCTCCGCCAATGAACCATCCGCCCGTGCCGTCCGGTACGACGACGTCGGAGTATGGCCAGGAACTCACCTTGGGAAAGGTCGGATCCACCGCGCCGGTGGTGGCATCGACCGCAGAGCCGTTACCGGTGTCCCACGCCTTGTATGACGTGAAGTCACCGCCGACGTAGCGTGTCCCAGACGCATCGGGAGATGTCACTGTCCATGCTCGAGCGTTGAAGCCCGTCTGCTGGGAGATGCGGTTGGTTGCTTGCGCCTCAGGCGCGGCTGCCACCGCGATGGCGGCGATCGCCGTCAGCGTGCCCAGAAGCAGGGACAGGGAAGCCGCTATAGAGGTCGCTCCGCGGGCGAATCGACGCGAGTGAGACATGTGAGGGGTGAATGTCATGAGGTCATGCTGCAGACACGTGCGTGTATTGGTCGGATCCGTCACAGATGTTGGGATGCATCACAAGTGTTCGAATCCGTCACAGGTGTGATGTGACCTGCGCCCGTGAGGAAGTGGGACTTGACGATGTTGGAGAGGCGGCGGGACTTCGAGCACGTGTCCGAGTTATCGGCGATCCACCCCTCGTGAACCAGCAAGCAACGATCGCACTCGCGGGCGTGGTAGATCAGGGGATCTTCGGGTCAGCTGACGTCGGCATCCTGGACGCCAAGAGCAAACTCGTCGCCTTCGGTAGCTCGGCACGCGTGGCGCCGCCAGCCTCTGGGGCGCCCGTGGTGCGCCGGGCGCGCGTCGATGATGTCCACCACATCGTGTTCTGGTCCCGAGGGGGTCCCACGCGCTCGGACAACATGCTCGGCCTGTGCTGG
>CAZICY010000073.1:0-5996 GCA_964537955.1 uncultured Actinomyces sp.
CCGAGCAGGGGTAGACGCCGGGCGTGTAGCCGAAGGGCACGGTGAGCACGGCCGACAGGTTCGGTCGCAGAGACTTCACTCCCGTGAGCACCTGCTCGGATTGGTTGCGTCCCGGTGCCCCCGTGACGACCCTCCACGTGGTCGGGTCGATCTCTGACTGCGAGAAGGACGCGCTCAGAGCACGGTCATTGCCACACGTGACGACGACGTGCTGCACGCCGGAGGCGTCCGTGGCCGCCACGTCGATGGTGACGTCCTTGCCGGATCGTCCGACGTCGACGACACCGGGATTGACCGTGAGAGCCTCCAGGCGTGGGCCCTCGATGTCGCGCTCATCGCCACCCACGAGCGTGACGGCCTGCGGGATCCACAACTGTGACTCCACGCCGTCGTCATCCGTGACGGTCACCATGCAGTCGTAGCTTCCGTTTGCGAGGGTTGCACGCATCGGCCAGGTGTGCCGGAGTGTCGACGTCGAGCCATCACGGCTCAGGGCGAAGTCGGCCGAGTGGGGGCCGTGTCCGGAGCCGGAGTTGGCATACGGCAGTCCGCCGCGACCAGACCAGTAGGTCAGCATGAAGGCATCGCTCCCGGAGCCCACCGGCCCGCGGTTGACGCCACACATCGTCGTCATCTCCTTGAGTCCCGCCGGTGCATCCACGACCACGGTCGCGGTCGCGGTCCGGGATCGCTTGCCCATGTCGATCACCGACGGTGTGAAGTCGACCGAGACAATTTCCGGGGCAGGCTGGCCGGCGGTGAGGTCCACCACGACCTCGAAGGCGTTGTCCTTCTGCAGGTATCCCCTGTGGCCGAGGCGATCGACGGCGGAGATGGTGCACGCGATCGTGCCCGATTCCACCGCCTTGCCGATGGGCAAGCGCAGGTCAAAGGTGAGTGTCGAGTCACGCAAGGTCCATGAGATTCGGTCGTCTGGGAGCTCTTGGCCCCTCTGCCACAGGATGAAGCCGGCATCGTCAGGGGCGGTGTAGCCGGGGATCCCGACCTCGAAACCCCATTGAATGACCGTCTCGCGCCGAATCGGGTACGCCCCGTATGGCCCGGGAGGCTCCATGCGGGCGCACTCCAGCAAGCCGCCAGCCAGGCCCCACTCGTCATCGAAGGTCAGGGTGACGCGCGCCTCACCACCCGCGCGCGTAGCGTCGATGACCCCAGGCGTGATCGTCACGTCCATCTGCGGCGGTGAGTCGTCATACCGGCAGGTGGCGACTCGCTTCTCGCCTGCCTGGTAGTCGCAGAGGTCGTCGCCGGGGCCGCCGTTGAGGGCATCCTGACCGGGGCCGCCATCGATGATGTCATCGCCTGCAAGCCCGATGATCCGGTCATCGCTGCCGAGGCCGCAGATGACGTCGTCTCCCTTGGTCCCGCGGAGGACATCGGCCTTGGCCGTGCCGACAATGGTGCACTTGTCCCCGTTGAAGGCGCGCGGGGCCTGCTTGGCCGCGGCCACCCCAGCCCCCGTGAGTGAGGCGGCAACGACGGTCACCGCGAGCAACGAGCGCACAAACATCATCAGGACCCCCCGATCGGCCTTCCAGCCTCGAAGGTAGGGGGAGCACGCCGAGGATGCGCGCCGAGCGATGCCCCGCGAGGGATCTGTGGCGCACCTCACGGCCCTGCCCCGACCCCCGTGGCAGCATGGGGGTCCCCATCCACTCAGGCGACCTCAAGCGGGGAAATCTCTTGAGAGCACACTCACGCAACGGTCTTTCCCAAGGCCGACCTTGGTGAGGTGTCGCTGGAGTTCCCAAGAAGCCTTGCTCAGGCCGTGTGGAAAGGCACGATCTGCCCCAACGGGAGGGTCAACCCCGGGCTCAACCCCTGAAAGCGGTAGCGCAGGCGTGTACCCCCGCCTGCTCCTTAGCGAGCGCGATGTCATTCACCAGCGCCTCCACGAGTGCCGGATCGGCCGCCCCTTCGGGATAGAGCGCTTGCACCCGCTTGGCCACCTCCGCGGCAGCCTCAGCCGCCGGGATATCCCCGACTCCGAGGTAGTAGCGGGCCCGCAGCACCCAGGCCAGGTCAAACAGCGGGTCGATCTCCACGCCCTCGGCTGTGTGCGACGCTGCCTCGTCGAAGCGCTGCTGCTGCACGAGCACGTCTGAAGCGAAGTTGATCATCGGCGGGCATGGCCGATCCAGATCGACCGCCTGCAGTGTGGCGGGCACGCTGATCTCCGCCGGCAGCTGCTGTGTCACCTGCACCCGCAGCACGCACGGGGTCATCGGATTGGCGATGAAGTCCAGCGCCTGCTCCTGCGAGGCGATCGACTGCACCTGATTCGTTAGCCCGATCTGCGAGCCGACCAGGATCGCCTCTCCAAGCGCCAAACCGGGATTAGACTCAATTGTACGGCGAACCGGTCTTCGGGGGCGAGCCAATACCGGCGAACGTATCCCCGAAGGTAGCGCGACGGCTACTCCTCGCTGTCGAGGTCCTTGCGAAGCGACTCCAGGCTCCCCACCGCGATGTCATTGCCCGGAAAGCGCTCAATCAGGCTCGCCGCCACGTCGTAGTCGGATTCCGCTGCTGACAGATCGCCCACCAGCAGGTGATAGCGCGAGCGCAGGATCCATGCTGTCGCCAAGTCGGGGTTGTAGGTGATTGCCGCGAGGGTTGACCGCTCCGCAACTCCCACATCCTCCTGCAGGATGGCAACTTCCGCTTGGATGTTCGTGATGGTGTCGCATCGCGGATCCAGGTCTGCCGCCGCATAGACGGCAGGGATGCTCTGCTCAGTTGGCATGTTCTGCAGGGCCACTTGCGTGAGCGGGATTCGCGACGCGCACGGCGTCCACGGAGACTCAAGAAGAGCGGTGAGGCCATCTGCGTCAACCATGCCCGAGGTCCGCGACTCGATCACGAGGCTGGGGGCGACCGTGGCAACCCCGAGCGCGCCGAGCAGCACTCCGGCAACTGGTACCCAAACGGGCGTGGGCTCACTCGACGGTGTCACTGGACGCACTTGCGCAGGCGCACGACCCGAAGCCCCATTACGCCCACGCTTGGTTGGAGGCACAGGCGTGCGACGGACTGGAGTTGAGGGAGGAGGAGACTCCACCGCAGGCTCTGCTCCAGGCGAGGCGAGCACGATCACGAGCCCCAGGAGGATCCACCCGGTCGCAAGGAGCGCGCTGGCGTCAATCGACACCATCGCTTGAGTCAGGTAAGCCACGAAGGCTCCGCCGATCGACGCGGCGAGCACAGCGTCACTCTGCGGTCGCTTGCCCATGGCCACAAGCAAGAGGAGAGCCGCGCTCACCATGGCAACGACCCAGAGCGCACCGGCGACGAACCCCAGAGTGGCCGCGTATTGAAGCGGGACGTTGTGGGCGGCGGAGAGCGGGACCTGGGTCCCCACCAGCTCGATGTAGAAGTCTGGAGAGTACTCGTTCGCGAAGCGCTGCAGCCCGTCCGGTCCGGTTCCGAATATGGGCATTGCCGACGCGACTTCCCAGCCCGTGGCCCACGTGCCCTGTCGGATGCGGAAATTGATGTCCTGCCACAGGAATGCAAGTGGCCCGTATCCGGCGAAGGACGCCAAGGTGACAGCTGCGCTGACTCCGACCACGCCCGCCGAGGCAATGAGTGCCAATCGCCGGTGCGAGCCGCGGTAAGCCAAGGACCAAAGCACTAGCAGGGCAACCAGTCCCGCCGCCAGGGACGCTGGACCTTGCTCGGCCCCGGTAGCGGAGGCAAGGAGCACCAGGATCACGGCCAGGAGAGCCGCCCAGACCCGCTGCCACAACGGTGCCGTCCCTGTGAGCGCTCTCCCGATGGCGAGCACGCCCATGATGGCAAAGTAGGCTGCGGAGAAATTGGTGTTGCCCATGGTGGCGATGACCGAGTTAGTGGGGAGTCCACCCACTACCTGCGTTCCCGACAATTGTGCGAGTCCAATGAGCGCCACAGCGGTCGCGCCAACAAGCAACCACGTGACGACTCGTGACACCTCGCCGCGACGCAGCGTGGTCGCAGCAAGCAGGATCAATGCGACCGCGAGCAGGGATAGGAAACCGTTGGATCGCCCCCACCAACCCATCAGGCTGACCGGCAGAGGCCCACCGCTGAAGATCAGGGAGAGCAAGGACCATGTCGCTAGGCCAAGCGCCGCACCGACGGGAATCCACGCCACTCCGCCGGGATGCATGCCCTTCCGCCAACGGCGGATGACGGCAGGTAGCGCGCCGAGCGCCCCGGCTACCAGGACGAGGAGCTTGGGCCCCGCGAGGTAGTCGTTGATCGGTGCCCACCAGACGAGGCAGACGAGGGAGACAACGATGCCGAGATACTCCGGGAGTCCCCAGCGCCTCACCATTGCCCCCTAGTCCTCACAAAGCGACGCGCACCCGCGAAGAGTCGGCGCGACGGACCAAATTGTAGGCGTAAGGCTAGTACCTGTTCCGCCGGTGACCGAACCTTGAGCGCCGCGCGTCAGCCGGCCTGCTCCTTCGCCAAAGCGATGTCATTGAGGAGCGCATCGACTAATGCCGGATCCGATGCTCCCTCTGGATAGAGCGCCTGTACTCGCCGCGCCTCAAGCGCCGCTGACTCCGCGGCCGCGAAGTCTCCGACGCCGAGCAGGTACCTGGACCGGATGACCCAGGCGATGTCAAGGAGCGGGTCGAACTCGACTCCTTGGGAGGTGTAAACATCCGCTTCGGCGAGCCGTTGCTGCTGGACAAGCACGTCCGACGCGAAGTTGATCATCGGCGGACAGCGACGGTCCAAGTCTGTCGACTGGACGGTGGCAGGCACGCTCATCTCCGCAGGCAGCTGCTCAATCACCTGCTGGGTCACCTGCACCCGCAGCACGCACGGGGTCATCGGGTTGGAGATGAAGCCCAGCGCCTGCTCCTGCGAGGAGATCGACTGCACCTGATTAGTCAGCCCGATCTGCGCTCCCACCAGGATCACCGCGCCCAAAGCCAGCACCCCACCGGTCACGGGCACCCACACAGGTGTAGACGGCCCGTTGTGCTGCTGCGGGGTGCGGGAGACAGCCGAGGCCTTGGCCTTGCGGGTCTTGGGCACCTCCGACGGCTCCGGAGCAACCTCGGGAGCGGGCTCCCGGACACAGGCGAGGGCTAGGCCCGCAACCAGCCAGCCCGTCGCCAAGAGCGGCAGCATGTCAATGGAGACCATGCCTTGGATGAAGTACGCCGCGAACGCTCCAGCGACGGACGCCGTCAGCCCGATCGAGGCGACCGGCTTGCGCACGATACGCACGAGCAGCAGGAGGCCGGTCCCGACAAAGAGGACGATCCACAGGATCAGGCCGAGCCAGCCAAGGACCGCGCCGAACTGCAGCGCGATGTTGTGTGCCGCCGACACGCGGAGTACGGGGCCGAGGAGCTCGACGTACGACTCAGGGCGGTACTCCGCCACATAGCGCGAGAAGCCGTCGGGGCCTGTCCCGAAGACGGGCAAGCCGTTCATGATGTTGATAGCCGACTGCCAGTACTCCTGCCGGATGTCGAAGGTCCGCTCCGACCACAGGCGAGCGAGTGGCCCGACGGCGGAGAAAGACAGGACGAGCAGTACGCCGCCGATGACGAGGACTACCGCTGAGGCGGCGAGTCCGGCCACTCGGAAGCGGCCGCGATAGAGGAGTGCGTAAGCCACGCCCAAGGCGACGACGCCGGCCGCCAGGGCGGCGGGGCCCTGGGACGACTGGGTCTCCCATGCGAGGAAGGCGAGGAGAAGGAAGAGGAGTCCGCCCCAGATGCGCTGCCACAGCACCGCTTGCGTGAGAGCACGGCCGAGTGCGAGGACAGCGATTATCGCGAAGTAGCCCGCCGCGAAGTTGGTGTTACCCATCGTCCCCGAGACCTGACCGCCAGCCCCTTCGGGGATGTTCACTCCTCCGACCTGCAGCAGGCCGATGAGCCCGACGATGCTTGCTCCTCCAAGCAGCCATGTCACCGTGCGGGCGACCTCGCGAGTGGTGAGCGTCGTCGCTCCCAACAGGAGCA
>CAZICY010000074.1:0-5992 GCA_964537955.1 uncultured Actinomyces sp.
GCGCGCTCAGCGGCGAAAGGTGGGACCAGGCTCCTCCCGCCACTCCCTGACGGCATTCACGGACAACATCGAGTCCCGTCACTCACCCCAAGAATTCGTGAGGGGATCCCTCCGGTAGGTCCCCCTCTGTTCAGCTCCTGCCCCCCGGTGGAACCGCGCTCCGAGATTCCTGCGTGGGAGCGCCAGCCCTCAGACCTGTGCGTAATTGCCGAACATTCGGTCGCCCAGATACGCACACGCTTTACGCTTCAGGAATGATATTGGACATTTCGTCCGAAGCGCCCTCGCTCTTGAGGCGCGTTGTAGTCGTGGAGGACGAGGCGCTCACGCGGGCGCTCATCGTGGACATGCTGCAGGGGGCCGGCTTCGAGGTCCACGCGTGCGTGTCAGCTGCTGAGGCCGTTCGCGAGTGCGAACGCGTGGATCCGGACGCGGTGGTGACCGACATCGACCTGGGGCCGGGGCCATCGGGCCTGGACCTCGTCGAAAGCCTGGCGCGTGAGTCTCCCCACATCGCCGTGCTCGTGCTGTCCAACTACCCCATCCTTCGCCAGCACCCAGTCCACGCGAACCGGCAACTGGCCTACCTCGACAAGCGCGCGGTGTCCAGCACGACGGCTGTGGTCGAGGCACTGGAAGCAGCACTCAGCGACGACGCGGATTCCCGGCATGCGGCCGACAACGCCGATGCCGCCATTGCCAGGTTGAGTCGGGCCCAACTGGACGTGCTGCGCATGCTCGCCGAGGGCTTGAGCAATGCCGAAATTGCCGCGCAGCGTGGAATTTCCAAGCGTGCTGCCGAGAGTCTCATCCAGCGCACCATCACGGCCCTCGGCATCGTCCCCGATGAGCGACTGAACCCACGCGTGCAGGCTGTGCGCCTGTACTTCCAGTCCACCGGAGTGCCCCGGTGACCCTCACGACACCGCGCTGGCTGACGCGCATCGCCGGACCTCATGCCTTGTCGGTGCCGGCATGGCTCTTGGTATCGGCCACTTCGGTGACGTGGTCCGTTGCCTTCCTGACATCGAGCGCGTCGATATCTCTTCCCGAGGCCGCTGCGTGGGGCGCGCTCGCGGCGCTTGCCTTGGGCGCAACCTGGTGGCTCGCCAGCAAAACCTGGATGAAGGGAGGATCGCTCGCTCGGCGCACTGTGCTCATTCTCCCGACGTACGTCCTGGCCGCCTGCGTCCGCTCGGCGATCCCTCTGCTGGTCAGCGGCAGCCCGGAAGCCCCCGGTCAGTTCCCCTTCGCTGTCGCGAGTATGACCATCTTGTCTGTGGCCGCGACGCTTGCCGTCGATTCCTACCGTGAGCTGGAGATCCAGAACGGCCGCCTCGCTGCCATCCGCGATGCGCTCGCAGCGTCGGAGTCCCGAGCACAGGTGGAGGCTGCCACGCTGCGTGCATCGGCGTACCAGGCCATCACTGCGGCGATCGAGCAGGCACTCACTGGTGAACCAACCGGGGAGGATCGTGCTCAGCGACTGCGACGCGTCAGCGACGACGTCGTGCGTCCACTCAGTCACACCCTCGCTGGACGGCCCGACGAAGCGCCGCATACGGTGGCCGCGCAGCCGCGCCGCGACTTACGGACGCTGGGTCGTGTCACGCTAGCTGCAGAGCCGATTCGGCCGTGGGCTACGGCATCGCTCGTGACGGCGATGGCCTTTGGAATCATCTTCATGGTGTCTGGTGCACCTAGGGTCTTTCTGGCAGCTGCCGCATTGTGGGCCGTTCTCTTCACACTGTTATGGCTGATCCGGCGACTGCCGTGGCAACGACTACCCGTGTCGCTCGGGTCTATCCTGCTCCCAGTCTCCTTGGCTCTTGCTGGACTACTCACGCTGCCGGTACTAGGACTGTTGCCCGCAGCGGGCGACGCAGTCCCCCGCGGTCCGTACATCGTGGCCGTCATGACGCTGATCGCCGGAAGTCTCGTAGCCGTTCTCGTCGGCGTCACCCAGCAGCAGCGCCAGCTTGAGGAGGCACTCATCAGCGAGGGCACTACCCTCGTCTCTGCGCGACGAGCGACACAGGCACGGATCCGCCGTGACCGCCACCATCTAGCCCGCATCCTCCACGGGGTCGTCCAACCCCGCATCGTCGCCCGGTCCCTGCGCCTTCAGGGTTCGGGTGAACCCGCAGACCTAGGCGAGTTGGCTCGCGAGTTGGACAAGATGCTGAGCAACGAGGCGGGAGGCGCTGAGGCCATCGATGTCACTCGCGCACTGCGGGACATCAGTGACGTCTGGTCGGGTTCCAAGGCCATCGTCGAGGTGACCACCCCGCAGGACTTGAACGGGCGTCTCGCAAGTCACCCCGCTGCTGCTCGCGCCCTGGTTGACGTCACCTGTGAGGCCGTCAACAACGCGATCCTGCGGGCCGCTGCCACGCGGATCCACGCCTTGGTGGCCCAACACCATGACGTCGTCATGGTGACCGTGACTAATGACGTGACCCTCGCCGATGCAGCGACTTCGAGAGGGCCCGGCCTCGGGTCGGCCCTCTTCGACGAGTTGACAGACGAGTGGTCCTTGAGATCCCGCGACGGACAAGTGGAATTCACTGCCCGGATCTCACTCCGACAGGGTGCGAGCACCGCAATTCCGGATGATCACGGCCACCAGGGCCGGTCCATTCGCGTAATAGCCGATAAGTCCGCTTAGCCACAAAATCATCCGTGTGATTCTCCAGCCACGTAGCGCATGGGATCCCCATGCCAAGTCGTGGAGGGACGGATCACGTGAACCGAGCAGAACGTCGTGACGGACTCAAGCGCAACCGGGTCCCGCGAGGAAGCCGGCTCATCGCAGTCGCGGTGAGCACGGCGGTGGCGCTGGCCACTGGTCTACTTGTGGCGAGCCCGGCCAGGGCGGCGACCCCGCCTCCGGATGATGAGTACGTGGTGGGCGACTACCCGGTGAGCATTGCGGTCAACCCTGCTGGGACGATCGCGGTGACAGTCGATGCAGGTGTTAGCACTGCAACCGTGATAGATCTTGCAACCGGTGATGATTCAACCGTCGCGCTTGCTACGCAACCAGACTGGCGGCCTCGGGATGTTGCCATTGATCCCTCAGGCACCTACGCCTACGTCACCAACCACGATAGCAACTCCATCAGTCGCATCACACTCCTTGACTTAACCGTCACATCGGTCGCCGTGAGTGGCAGTCCCAGCAGGATCGTCATTGATCCTGCAGGCGTCTACGCGTATGTGACCGTAGGAGCAAGTGCGGATCGCATTACGCTGTCCAATCTGACAGTTGATGCGGGCTTCCTGAGTGGGGTGACGGGACCCTTGGTCATCACGTCGAATGGCACCACGATCTACTCGTACTACGCAACAGCTAAGCGATTCGATGCCGCGACCGGCAACGTCACGGCCACCTTCTCTACAGGCGCGGGCAACGTGACGGGCGCTGGCTTTAACTCCGATCAGACAGCCATTTTCGGAGTCAACGACAGCGGATGGGTCCGTAAGACTGACTTAACTACCCTCACGACGGAGGTCTGGGCCAGTGGACTCGCCGGCTTTAACTCCAGCTCTTGGGTCTCGGTGGGCAACAACGCCTACGTTCCCGCGATCAACGACTCGACGTTGTACAAGGTAAACCTTCTGCTTCCCGAAACAGTCACGACTGTCGCCTCTCTCTTGTCCAATCCGATGGACGTTGCTGTTCCCGTTAACGGAGCCTTCATTGTGATTGCTTCCGCAGGAAGTGACAAGGTCTTGAGTTACAACCTTGCTGCACCTCCCACCGCTCCGGCATTCACCGCGGCTTCTCCGCCGTCAACTGGGACCGTCGGGACGACCTACTCCACGTACTCCTTCACGGCGTCTGGCACGACCCCGATCACGTTCGCGCAGGCCAGTGGAACGTTGCCTCCAGGGCTCACCTTGGCCTCGAACGGTGTCCTGTCCGGCACTCCCACCACCGCGGGCACCTACACATTCACTGTCTCGGCGTCCAACGGGGTGAACCCAGACGACACGACATCACCCATCACCATCACCATCTCTTCGATACCCACCGCTCCGGCATTCACCGCGGCGTCCCCGCCGTCAACTGGGACCGTCGGGACGACCTACTCCACGTACTCCTTCACGGCGTCTGGCACGACCCCGATCACGTTCGCGCAGGCCAGTGGAACGTTGCCTCCAGGGCTCACCTTGGCCTCGAACGGTGTCCTGTCCGGCACTCCCACCACCGCGGGCACCTACACATTCACTGTCTCGGCGTCCAACGGGGTGAACCCAGACGATACGACATCACCCATCACCATCACCATCACTTCGTCATCCCCTCCCTCGCCCATTTGGCCGCCCAGCCCTCCCAGAGATGTGCCGGGTGTGGTGTCGCAAGTGTCGGCGGTGGCCGGTGACGGAGAGGCAACGGTGTCATGGACGGCTCCGATCTACTCGGGGTCCGAACCGGTGAACCGGTACGTCGTCACTGCCTCCCCAGGTGGCAAGACATGCACCGTCACCGTGCCCGACACGATTCCACCGGCAGCTCCGGCGACCACTTGCACGGTGACCGGGCTGACCAATCGGGTACCCTACACATTCACGGTGCAGGCTGGCAGTCTCGCCGGAATGGGTCTGTCATCCAGCCCGTCGAGTCCGGTAACCCCGACGTCAACGCCGACACCGCCGGCGACGGTAACGATCCAAGTCACCGGCACGCGCGACGGTGGAACAGTGCGGGTGAGTGGCACCACCACGGGAATGGGCATGGGCGGCCTGGTCACCCCGTCCGTGCGTAACGCACCCACCCGGGCCTATCGCGCGGGTGCGAGTGTTGCTGTCAGCACGACAGGAACATTTGCGTGGACACGGAAGGTCAATCCCAGAAAGACGCTTTGGGTGTACTTCACTGCCGAAGGGGTTAGCTCCAACACACTGGTGATGCGGCGACGATAAGCACGGGAGAAACAACCCGTCGACGGATGGTCAGCACTGAGACCTGAAGGCCAGCCCCGCACTCACCGGTGCGGGGCTGGCCGCTCTCCTGACGAGCACCGTGTCATCACAGCGCTTCGCGTGGCTCCACAGCCCGGCATGCCGTGGATGGCTATCCGGCGGTTCGTCGGCACCACCAGCAAGGCCGCACACCAGCGCTCCACCGACAAGGCCAACTGACACTCATCTCGCCATGCTGGGTGCCAGCAGGGGAGCAGGTTGACTGCCCTTTACTGAGCACCTCTGCGTGCCACCCACATCAACTAACGTGTAATCACAATTGAAGCGCGCCTAGGGTTCTTCGGGCACCTTCGAGTCCCGTTACTCAACTCAAGGTGTCCCGGGCACGTCTAGGCTTGGGCAACGTGACTGCGGAATCGGTGTCTTCTCCCCTGGAGTTTGCTGAGCCCGGCAACATGCGACGCTGGCTCGTCGGGCTCGTCCTCGATGGATATAAGCGGGCCACGGCAGGGCTCGTGGCCGACTACGAAGCCGAAGGTGAGTCCATCGAGAGGGTCGGCGACCTGCAGACCGTCGTCGACGATGACGGTCTCCCCGTCGCGGACGTCGTCGTCACCGAGGTGCGGATCGTCCGGCTCGCCGACGTGCCATGGGAGTTCGTGGAGGCGGAGAACGAGGGTGATGTCTCGCTGGAGGAGTGGCGCGCCGGGCACGAGGCCTACTGGGAGTCCGTCGACTGCCACGTCGACGACGACACCCAGGTCGTCCTCGTGTGGTTCGAATTGGTCAAGGTCTACCGCGACTGGCCGATCCCGAGGGTCCCCCGCCACGCGGTCGACATCCTCAACTAGGGAGCCACGATTTCTCGTCGGCGGCGGGCAGACTGTGCGGATGGCTGACGACGTCCGTGAGGTCCTCCTTGCCAAGCAGCGAGACCTCAACGCCCGCGCTGCGGACCTGGCGGCGCCGCCGGATGCGACGGGTGGCATCTCCTTTGGCAAGCGCGTCGGCGACGGCACGAGCATTGCCGTCGAGCGACTCACCCAGGTGGCCGCTCACGAAC
>CAZICY010000075.1:0-5804 GCA_964537955.1 uncultured Actinomyces sp.
CCTTCTTGGCCGGGGCCTTCTTCGCGGGTGCGGCCTTCTTGGCCGGGGCCTTCTTTGCCGGGGCCTTCTTCGCGGGTGCGGCCTTCTTTGCGGGGGCCTTCTTCGCCACAGCCATCTACGCCAACCTCCGCGCTGGTCCCACGTCGTCCCATGAAGAGGGCCCGAGTCAAGTCCGAGGACTTGCCGGGCTCCACGCCCCGGTGACCCGGGACCCGCTTAGTCTCCCACGGCCAGGGCCTTCCGCCGACTCCGGGCCACCCCGGCATGCCGAGAGCGATGCCCTGGGCTGCCGGGAGCGCCGCGGAGCGGTCAGCGCACCAGGACCGCCCTGCCCTGGCCCACCGGGACGGTGAGCGAGGCCTGCTGGGTCACGGGCTCGTCGATGGCGAGGGGGCCGACGCCGGCAACGCGGTAGGTGGCATCCCAGATGGTCGTCACGCCCGCCTCGGCGGCCCCTGACCGGCGGTAGGCATGGCCGATGGGGGCATCCGGCCATGGACGGCCTGAACTCCCCGTGGCCAGTGATGTCGTGCCGAAGTCCCACAGCCAGCGCGGACGCGCCGTGAGTTCGATCGGCAGGCCCACGAGTTCGAATGACGTCACCAGCGGCGCCTCATCCTGGTTCACGCCGAAGACGACCGGAAGGTGAGGCAGCACCCGGCCGGAAGGCTGACGCCAGGGGCGCAGCGGCGGGACCATGGCGACGACGCGGTCGCGCAGCAGCACCTCGGCGGTGGCGCGCGTGACAGGCCCTCCCGAGCTGAAACAGGCCGCACCGAGGTTGACCTCGACACCATCGGGGCGCGTGAGGTAGACGCGCAGCCAGTAGCCATCGGGCCCGCATAGCCTCGCTGGCCCCCGGCACGCCCCCGCGGACGTCATCTCGCACTGGATCACCGATCGCCACGTGCAGCCGGGGCAGGCCGCTGCGACCTCGCGCCAGTCGGTGGCGATCTGTGGCGGCAGGAGCAGGCTGCCGGTGCCGACGAAGGCGTCCTGCTCGTCGTCGCCGATGACGGTGACGTCGGCCTGCGCGGAGCCACCCAGTGCGGTCGGCAGGGCGACGATGAGGGCGCCCGCGAGGAGAGGAACGACCAAGGCAGCGAGTCGGCGGCGTGTCATGCAGTGACGCTAGGCGCCACGCCAGCGCAGAGGCCACGCCACTGCTCACAGCGCGCACCGAAGGTGCGCGATCAACTCAGGACGCAGCGGTCAGGGCACCGGTACGGCGCTCAGGGCCTCGCGGACGATCCCGCCGACCTGGTCCTTCTCGACCAGGAACCCATCGTGTCCGTAGGGCGAGCGCACCACGTGCAGGGGGCGGGCGGTCGGAGTGGCCGCGACGATCTCCTCCTGCAGGCGCAGGGGGAAGAGTCGATCGGAGTCCAGCCCGACGACGGTGAGCGGGGCACGGAAGGCTCCGAGGGCCTCTGCCACTCCCCCACGACCCTCGCCGAGATCGAACAGGCTCATCGCACGCGTGAGCGAGATGTAGGTGTTGGCGTCGAATCGCCGCGACAGCTTGTCTGCCTGGTGGTCGAGGTAGGACTCGACCGCGAAGCGCCCGCCGGACGCAGGCTGCTCGTCGCCCTGAGGGTCGCGTCCGAAGCGCAGATCGAGCTCGCTCTCGCTGCGATAGGTGAGGTGGGCGATGCGCCGGGCGATGCCCATGCCCACGTGCGGTCCCGCACCCGCGGGCTCGTCGTAGTAGTCCCCTCCGCGGAAGCCCGGATCGGCCTCGATGGCCGCGATCTGCGTCGCGTGCGTACCGATCTGGTCGGCGGTCACGGCGGCGGTGGTCCCCAGGACCAGGCCCGAGCGCACCCTCTCGGGATAGGACGACATCCACTCCAGCACGCGCATGCCCCCGAGCGAGGGTCCGAGCATGAGAGCCCAGGACGGGATCCCGAGCGCATCCATGACGCGTCGCTCGACCTCGACCATGTCGGCGACGGTCACCACCGGGAACCGGCTCCCCCACGGCCGGCCGTCGGGCGCGAGGGATGACGGGCCCGTGGTGCCCTGGCAGCCGCCCAAGACGTTGGCGCACACCACGAACCACTCGTCGGTGTCGACCGGCGCACCCGGACCCACGAGGCCGTCCCACCATCCGGCGGTGAGGTGCCCGGGCCCGGCCTCTCCGGTGACATGCGAGTCGCCGGTGAGGGCATGGCAGACGTAGACGGCGTTGCTGCGCTCGTCGTTGAGCGTCCCCCAGGTCTGGTAGGCGACCTGCACAGAGGGCAGCGTGACCCCCGCGGCGACGGTGAGATCACCGGCGTCGAGGAAGAGACGCTCGCCGACGGGATGCCCCTCCCGCCACGCGCCGGTGGCGGGAGGGGGCCCGTCGTAGGAGAGCGGACCGTAGGGAGCGTCCGCGCGGGAAGGCTCGGTCATGACGAGGCCGCGGACCCCTTTGCCGCGCGGAAGCCTGCGTCGAGGTCGGCGAGGATGTCGTCGATGCCCTCGATGCCCACGGCGAGGCGCACCAGACCAGGCGTCACCCCGGCCGACAGCTGCTCCTCGGGAGTGAGCTGCGAATGCGTCGTCGATGCCGGATGGATCACCAGGCTGCGTACGTCGCCGATGTTGGCCACGTGGCTGTGGAGTTCCAGCGCCTCCACGAAGCGCTTGCCGGCCTCAAGGCCCCCCTCGATCTCGAAGGACAGCACCGCGCCGGAGCCGGCCGGGGCGTACTTCTCGGCGAGGGCATGCCAGGGACTGGAGGGCAGGCTCGCGTAGTTCACCTTGAGCACCTCGTCGCGGCCCTCGAGGAACTCGGCCACGCGGCGGGCGTTCGACACGTGGCGCTCCATGCGCAGGCTGAGGGTCTCCAGTCCCTGCGACAGGAGCCATGCGTTGAAGGGCGCGATGGCCGTGCCCAGGTCGCGCAGCAGCTGCACACGCGCCTTGAGGATGAAGGAGAGGTTGGCTCCGAAGGCCGACCCCACGCCAAGGTCACGTGCATACACGAGCCCGTGGTAGCTGGGGTCGGGCTGGTTGTAGTTGGGGAAGCGGTCGGGGTACTGCGCGTAGTCGAAGTTGCCGGAGTCGATGATCGCCCCTGCGATCGCGGTGCCGTGTCCTCCGATGTACTTCGTCGCCGAGTGGACGACGATGTCGGCACCCCACTCGATCGGGCGGATGAGATAGGGGGTCGCGACGGTGTTGTCCACGATTAGCGGCACCCCCACCTCGTGCGCGAGGTCCGCGACGCCGCGGATGTCGAGGATGTCGTTCTTCGGATTGGCGATCGACTCGCCGTAGAACGCCTTGGTATTGGGGCGCACCGCGGCGCGCCAGGACTCGATGTCGTCGGGATTCTCGACGAAGCTCACCTGGATCCCGAGCTTGGGAAGCGTGTAGTGGAAGAGGTTGTAGGTCCCGCCGTACAGGCTCGGGCTCGACACGATGTGGTCGCCTGCCTCCGCCACGTTGAGGATCGCAAGGGTCTCGGCAGCCTGTCCGCTGGAGACCAGCAGGGCTCCCACGCCTCCCTCGAGCGACGCAAGGCGGTCCTCGACGGCAGCCTGGGTGGGATTCATGATGCGCGTGTAGATGTTGCCGAGTTCCTTCAGGGCGAAGAGGTTCGCCGCATGCGTGGTGTCGTTGAAGGTGTACGAGGTGGTCTGGTAGATGGGCAGGGCGCGTGCGTTGGTCGTTGCGTCAGGTGCCTGGCCGGCGTGGATCTGACGGGTCTCGAAGGACCATCCGTTGCTCATGGAGTTCTCCTACGTGTGTGTGCGGAAAGGGGTGACGTACGCGTATCCGGTGAGGGCGGCTGGCGAAGGTGGCAGCCGGGCGTCAGCGACGGGGCATTCGACAACAGGACACAGCGACCTCCGAGCCATCCGGGGTCTTGCCCTGTGCAAGACCCGCGCTTGCCTGCCAAGCAGGCCCGGTCATCACCCGGGGCACCCCACCGCGGTCGGAGGGTTGCCGTCCAGCAAGCCGGGGCTTAACGCTGGCACTCATGACCTGGGAAAAGATTACACAAGCCTCCAGGACCGGACAACTCGCTACAGCAGAGCCCGGATCCCCCAGCGGGCACGGTCGCGGCTAGGCCACGTGAAGACACTCCTCGCGGGTGAGATCGGCGAGCCCGCGGCGCCAGGTGAGGGGGTGCATCCCGGACGCCAGGCACTGCTGGACCAGGGCCGCCAGGGTGTAGGCAGGGTCCGCAGCCAGGGCTCTCTCCGCTGCGGCTGCCGCACGGGTGCCGTCGCCCACCTGCCATCGCAGGATCGCGAGCACGGTCGCCGGTGGGGCGACACGTGAGTCAGGTGACGCCGCGACCACGGCGGCGAGCCGATCCGCGGTGCGTGGCCAGGTCCGTTCCGCGTCGTGCATGAGATCCCACAGGACCGTGTCGCGTACGCGGATATCCCCCAGCCCGACGAGCACGTCTGCGATGGCCGTGGCATCGAGCGGGTCACGGTCCAGTCGCCTGCGCACACGCGCGACGGCATTCGCACGGTCCGCCTCCTCGGCGGTTGGCCGGTCGACGAGAGCCCGCTCGACTCTCTCCCGCGACTGGTGGTCGGGGGCGATGTCGCCCACGTGGTCCGCGCGGGTGGCCCTCCACGGCCCACACCCCCAGCGTGCACCGCAGGCCGCCACCGCAGCGGCCGCCATCGATTCGATGCGCTCTTCGCCCCGTGTCGCCACCCAGATGTCTCCGGAGTCCTCCCGCGTCACCAGGAGCACCTGCTGAACGGGGATGGACGCGGATTGCAGCGCGAGCGCCGCCTGCTGCCACCGCGCAGCCGCAGCGGGAGAAACCGACCCCGCTGCCGGGTAGACGACGAGGTGGACGGCTGCGGGTGCGCCCGCCGCTGCCGCAGCCAGCGATGCGGGGGCGAGGTCGGCATCGTGATCCCAGCGCATGACGAGGATGACCCGTTGCCGGACATCGACGAAGACCGCGCAGACAGAGCCCTCGGGCCAGTAGCCCAGCATGAACGGCGCGGCCACGGCAGCTTCGCCGGGTGACAGGAGTCGGATGGACGTGGGGGCGGGAGCGCTCATGCGCACACGATGCGCACCTGCCGAGGCGCGCAACACCCGCGGGCGACGGCCTGTGGACGGCGTGGGCGCATGTGGATGTCGCCCCGTGGACGAACGGACCGGCGCGATCTGATGCCGGGGCGCTGCCGCAGAGGGCAGCGCCCCCGACGGTCAGCGGGCGATGCGGATGACCTCGCAGGTCCATGACCCCCGAGGCGAGGGGACCTCCACCGAGTCGCCCACCGCGGCCCCCATGATCGCGCGTCCGAGCGGCGAGTCCCAGGAGATGCGCTCGTCGTCGATCGTCGCCTCCTCGGGGTGCACGGGACGCACTCGCACGATCTCCCCCGCGGCGTCACGGATCTCGACCCGCGCTCCCGGGGCGACGCGGGCTTTCTTGCCCGTGGGGGGCTTGGGCAGCTCGACGGATGCGGCGATCACGGCCTGGAGCCGTTCGATCTCGGCGAGTGCGCGCTCGAACTCCGCGACATCCCGCTCGTCGCGCTCGGGGCCGATCAGGTGCGGCCTGAGGGGGTCGAGCACATCCACCCGAAGACGCTCGATGCGCTCCTCGAGGGCATTGCGACCGGCTTCGGTCAGGGCGGGGGCCACACGTGCGGCAGCACGGGGATCATCGGCGAGGTGCGTGGGCATGGCATCTCCTTCGGGCGAGCGAACTCGCAACCGAAGGTCTCCCGCCGCCGGGGGCGCGGTGTGCGCCTTCCGACCCATGGGCCCGGGAGCCGCGGCGGCCCCGTGATGACGAACCCACGGCGAGGGGGTACTCCCCTTCTGTG
>CAZICY010000076.1:0-5620 GCA_964537955.1 uncultured Actinomyces sp.
CCGCCGACCCCGTCATTGGCGGCCCCCGCGCCGCCTGGCGTATCCTGACCCGCGGCCGGTTCCCCCCGGCCTGAAGCAGTCGGAGGAGTCCTGAACGCCCTCGACCCCCGTGCGCCCTTCGTCGTGGACACCCGCGACCTGGGCCGGCGGGCGGGTGCGATGAAGGACCTGCGCCTCACGGTGCCGACAGCGACGGGCTGGGGCTCAGGACTGGCCAGGGTCCCCGAAGGCAGCGACATCGACCTCGATCTGAGGCTGGAGTCGGTGGTGGAGGGGGTGCTCGTCTCCGGGACCGCCCGGGCACGGATCGACGCCGAGTGCGCGCGTTGCCTCGAGCCCTGCACCTGGGAAGAGCGCGCGGACATCCAGGAGTTGTTCGTCTACCCCCCTCAGGACGCGCGAGGACGTCGCGTGGACGAGGAGGTCGACGACGAGGAGGACGCCCCGCCCGTCATCGAGGACGACCTCGTCGACCTCGAGGCGACGGTGCGAGACGCGGTCGTGCTGCGGCTGCCCATCGCTCCGCTGTGTCGGGAGGACTGCCCGGGCCTGTGCGTCGAGTGCGGCGCGCTGCTCGCGGAGTCGCCCGATCATCGCCACGACGTGCACGACCCTCGGTGGGCAGCGCTCGGCGCCCTGCTCGTCGAGGAGCGGGCAGACCAGCAAGGCACTGAACAGCACGACCCCGGGCGCGACACGGCGCCCGACGACGACAAGGACGACTGACGTGGCCGTTCCCAAGCGGAAGACCTCCCGCTCCAACACCCGGCATCGCCGTTCCCAGTGGAAGGCCGCCGCGCCCACGCTGGTCACCTGCGCTCGTTGCCGCGAGCCCAAGCTGGCGCACACCGTGTGCCCCACCTGCGGCACCTACGCCAAGCGACGCGTCCTCGACGTCTGAGCGACGCGTGTCCTCGGCTGAGCAGCCGGTAAGGCCCGACGGGCCGGCGGAGCCGTCCCTGTCGGGCGCGATCGCACGAGCCGCGGTCGCCCGCGTGCTCGGCATCGAGGCGGCTGCGCTGCGCGCCGACACGCCCCTGGTGCCACTCGGCTGGGACTCCCTCGCCTGCGTCTGCTGGTCGGACGCGGTGATCGAGGCCGGCTGGCGCAGCGACTCCGCTTCGGCGGCGCGCGCGTCGAGTGTCGGGGACCTCGCCGCGTGCGTCCTCGCCCCGGACGGCGCGCGATGACCGGGGCAGCCGCGACCCCGGTGGAGCAGATCCTCGCCGAACTCGGCGCAGCGCTGCCCGATGACCGCATGGAACTGGCCGTCACGCATCGGTCCTTCGCCTACGAAAACGGCGGACTTCCGACCAATGAGCGGATGGAGTTCCTGGGAGACGCCGTCCTGGGTCTGGTCGTGACGGAGTCGCTCTACCGGCGCTACCCGGATGTGGCCGAGGGGCAGTTGGCCAAGATGCGCGCGGCGATCGTCAACGCCCGCGCGCTCGCCGACGTCGCTCGCGCGCTCGGCCTCGGGGCCCTGCTGCGGCTGGGGAGGGGTGAGGAGATCACGGGGGGACGCGACAAGTCATCGATCCTCGCCGACACCCTGGAGGCTGTCATCGGCGCGGTCTACCTCGAGCACGGCCTGGTCGCCGCCGAGGCCGTGGTGCACCGGCTCTTCGATCCCCTCGTCGAGCACGCCTCGACGCTCGGAGCGGGCCTGGACTGGAAGACCTCGCTCCAGGAGCTCACCGCAGCGCTCGACCTCGGAGCTCCGGAGTACTCCGTCGAGGAGTGGGGACCGGACCACGCCAAGCTCTTCCGCGCCCGGGTGACCCTCGCGGCGCAGGTCTGGGGCGAGGGGGAGGGCCGCTCGAAGAAGGAAGCCGAGCAGCAGGCAGCCGAGGCGGCGTACCGCGCAGCGACCCTCCGGCAGCAGGGTGCCTGAGCTCCCCGAGGTGGAGGTGGTCCGCCGCGGGCTGGCCCCCTACGTCACGAATCGCCGCATCGAGCGGGTCGACGTCGTGGAATCCCGCTCCGTGCGCCGGCACCCCGCGGGCGCCGATGATCTGGCGCGCTCACTCCACGGGCGACGAATCCGGGCGGTGAGCAGGCGAGGCAAGTACCTGTGGCTCGTCCTCGACGACGCGCGCGCCCTGGTGGTGCACCTGGGCATGAGCGGGCAGATGCTGCTGCCGGAGCCGGGGTCTGACGACGAGCGGCATCTGCGGGTGCGCATCGTGCTCGAGGGCGCGGATCGCGAGCTGCACTTCGTCGACCAGCGAATGTTCGGCGGCATGCACATCGATGAGATGCTCGACGACGGCGCTGGAGGGCATGTCCCCGCTGCAGTCGCGCACATCGCACGCGATCCTCTCGACCCGGAATTTGATGACAGGGTCTTCTCGCGCCGCGTACGCGCGCGTTCCTCGGGCATCAAGAGGTGCCTGCTCGACCAGGCGTTGGTCTCCGGAATCGGCAACATCTACGCCGACGAAGCTCTCTGGCGCGCTCGCCTGCACTACGACATGCCCGGCCACAGGCTCACGGGGCCGCGCGTCCGCGACCTTCTCGGCCACGTGCGCGACGTGATGACCGAGGCGCTCGCCGAAGGGGGCACGTCCTTCGACGCGCTCTACGTCAACGTCAATGGTGAGAGCGGGTGGTTCGACCGCTCCCTGCGGGCCTACGGCCGCGAGGGAGAGCCTTGCGATCGGTGCGGCCGGCCCATCGTCCGAGAGCACTTCATGAACCGTTCGTCCTATCGCTGCCCCTCGTGCCAGCGCCGACCCCGAGCGACGGTTTGACGGGCTCGACGGCGGCCTGCCACCCTGATCGCGCGCGCGGCATGCGCGCGTCGATATCCGGGAGGCGCCATGGCTAAGGCCATCTACGGCCACACGGGGGCTGATGCGCGCCTCGCGGCCGAGGTCGCCCGGCTGCGCGCCCGTGTCCGGGACCTGGAGGCGGAGGTCGATCGCCTCCACGCTGCGGCCGACGCGGAGACGACACCTCCGGCTGAGTGGGCGGCCCCGGACTGGATGGTCCCGGCCGAGCTCCTCGTGCCCGATCCCCGGTGACCCGCCGCCGAAGGTAGGGTCGGCGCGTGCATCTGAAGAGCCTCACGCTCAAGGGCTTCAAGTCGTTCGCCTCGGCGACGACCCTCGCCTTCGAGCCCGGGGTGACCTGCGTCGTGGGGCCCAACGGCTCCGGCAAGTCCAACATCGTGGACGCGATCGCGTGGGTCATGGGCGAGCAGGGAGCCAAGTCGCTGCGCGGCGGCGCGATGTCGGACGTGATCTTCGCGGGGACCAGCGGGCGCGCCCCGCTCGGGCGTGCCGAGGTCGCCCTCACCATCGACAACACCGACGGTGCCCTGCCCATCGACTACACCGAGGTCACGATCTCGCGCACGCTCTTTCGCAACGGCGGGTCCGAGTACGCCATCAACGGCACCCCATGCAGGCTCCTGGATATCCAGGAACTGCTGTCCGACTCCGGCATCGGCCGCGAGATGCACGTCATCGTGGGGCAGGGCCAGCTCGATGCGATCCTGCACGCCACCCCCGAGGACCGTCGAGGCTTCATCGAGGAGGCAGCCGGCGTCCTCAAGCACCGCAAGCGCAAGGAGAAGGCGCTGCGCAAGCTCGACGCGATGCAGGGCAACCTCACGCGGCTGACCGATCTCACGACCGAGTTGCGGCGACAGCTCAAGCCCCTCGGCCGGCAGGCCGAGGTCGCTCGCCGCGCCGCCGTGATCCAGGCCGAGGCACGGGACGCGCGCCTGCGCCTGATGGCGGACGACCTCGTGCAGTTCCGCACAACCCTCGCCGCCGAGGTGGCCGACGAGTCCGCACTGCGCGAACGCCGCCTCGAGGTGGAGGGCCAGCTCGCTGCGCTCACCGCGCAGGAGGTGGCCCTCGAGTCCGAGTCGCAGTCGGCAGCTCCTCTGCTCGCCGCAGCCCAGCAGTCGTGGTTCGCGCTCTCCGCGCTGCGTGAGCGTTTCCTCGGCACGGCGTCGCTCGCCGCCGAGCGCCTGCGACTGATCGCGCCCGAGATCGAGGACGAGGCCCAAAGCGGCCGCGACCCCGACGCGCTCGAGGCGGAGGCGGCCGGCGTGCGCGAGGAGGAGTTCGCCCTGGGGCGCCGTGTCGAGTCCGACCGCGCGGCCCTGGCCGAGGCGACCTCGCTGCGCAGCGAAGCCGAGCGCGCCCTCGCGGACGAAGAGCGCCGCGTGGCACAGGGCATTCGCTCGCAGGCCGATCGCCGCGAGGGGCTGGCCCGCCTCGCCGGGCGCGTGGCCGCCGCGCGGTCGCGACGCGAGGCGCGGGCCGCGGAGATCGAGCGCGTCGCGACGCAGCGCGAGGATGCGCGCACGCGCGCGGCCTCCGCGCAGAGGGAGTTCGCCGCGCTCGAGGCGCAGGTCGCCGGCCTGGATGCCGGGGAGCTGGGCCTGGACACCCAGTACGAGGAGACCCAGACGCGCCTGGCGGAGGCGGACGCCCTCGTGGAGTCCCTGCGCCACCAGGAGCGCGAGAGCGAGCGCGAGCGGGCCGCCCTCGCCGCGCGCCTCGAGGCGCTGCGCATCGCGCTGGCCCGCGGTGACGGCCCCGGGGCGCTGCTGCAGGCGGGCGAATCGGTCGGCGTCATCGGCACGGTGGCCTCGCTGCTGAGCGTCGAGTCGGGATACGAGCGCGGGGTCGCGGCGGCGCTGGGGCCGCTCTCCGATGCCGTCGTGGTCCGCGACGCCCGCTCGGCCATCGACGGCATCATGCTCCTGCATCGCGACACCGCCGGGCGCGCCAGCGTCGTGGTCCTCGGCCAGGCCGTGGCGGCCGCGCCGGACCCGGGCGCAGCCCCGGCGGGATCGCGCTGGATCTCGGAGGTCGTCTCGGGTACGCCGGAACTGCTGGCTGCGCTGCGCTCGCGCCTGGCGGGCATCGTGGTGGTGGACGACCTCGCGGCCGCCGCGCGCGCAGCCGACGCCGGCCTCACCGCAGCGACGCGCGAGGGCGATGTCGTCGGCCCCCACGTGGCCTTCGGCGGTTCGGGCGAGGCGCCGTCGCTCATCGAGCTGCAGTCCGCCGTCGATGAGGCGGCATCGTCGTTGGAGTCCGTGCAGCACTCCCTGGAGCGCACCCGCTTCGAGCTCGCTGCTGCGCTCGATGCCCAGCGCGGGGCCATCGAGACGGCCGAGGCGGCGCTGTCGAGACTGCACGAGTCCGATGCGCGGCTGGCCGCTGTCGCGGAGCAGCTCGGCCTCCTCGGCCAGGCGGCGCGCGCGGCTACCGCCGAGGCCGACCGCCTTGCCATGGCGGAGCAGGCGGCGCTTGAGGCGCTCGCGTCCGATGAGGCGACCCTCGCTGACCTCGAGGAGCGCCTGGCCGCAGCGGAAGCCGAGGGGGGCGACGACGAGGTCGTCGATCGCAGGCCGGAACTGTCGCGTGCCGCAGAGGCAGCCCGCGCGCACGAGGTCGAGGCACGGCTCACCCTGCGCACCGGCGAGGAGCGTCTTGCCTCGCTCACGGCGCGCGCCGAGGGACTGGAGCGCGCGGCGGCCAATGAGCGCGCGTCGCGACGGCGCGCGATCGAGCGCCGCGAGCAGCGTGCGCGCGAGGCCGAGGTTGCCCAGGCGGTCGCGAGGGGCGTCGAGGTCGTGCTCCGCTATCTCGAG
>CAZICY010000077.1:0-5606 GCA_964537955.1 uncultured Actinomyces sp.
GCGTGCGCAACTCGACCGTGAGTGCCTCGGCGTCCTGTCCGCGCTTGGGGTGCATGGCCTCACCCACGGTGATCGCAATGGTCGTGCCCCGCGAGAAGTCCTTGTGACCGTACGACAGGATGCGTGCGCCTCCGAGGATGCACATCGGGATGAGGGGCACATTGGCCGCCATCGCGATGCGCACCGCACCCGTCTTGATGTCCTTGACGTCCATCGCGCGACTCATCGTGGCCTCAGGGAAGATCCCGACGAGCTCGCCCGCCTTGAGATAGGTGACGGCGTCCCGGAAGGACTGGCTGCCCTGTTCCCGGTCGACAGGGATGTGCCTCATGCCGCGCATGAGGGGGCCGCCCAGCCAGTGCTTGAAGACCGCGTCCTTGGCCATGTAGCGGACGAGTCGCTTGCCTCGCCTATTGGCCGGCTCTCCGCCCAGCGCAAAGTCGAGAAAGCTCGTGTGATTCATCGCGAGGAGGGCGCCACCCTCCAGGGGGATGTTGTCCTCGCCGACGACGTCGAAGCGGATGCCGAGGCCTGCGAAGACGCCCTTGGCGACTCCGACGATGGGTCGGTAGGTCGGATCCCGTCGAAACGGTGCGGTAGCCACGCACACGACGGTAGCGGCTGGCAGGCTGTGACCGTGACCGATCCCAGCGACGCGCCCGGTCAGCTTCCGGATGGCTCACGCAGCGGTGATGCTGGGGCGGCGGCTCCCAGTGAAGCGGCGGCTCCCAGTGAAGCGGCGGCTCCCAGTGAAGAGGAGCGCGCCCAAGCCGTTGCGCTCGAGGATTTCATCTTGGCCCTCGGCCGTGCGCAGCTCGCTGCCGGTTACCCCGTCGACGACGTGACGACGACCCTCAACGCCGTGGCTCGCGCGTACGACCGCACCGACTTTGGCGTCTTCGTGCTGCCCAACGCCGTGATGGTGGATGATCCCGTTGTCGGTCGCGCACGTGTCATCCCCGAAGGCAATACTCCCCTCCGGCTGGACCAGGCGGCAGACGTGCATGACATCGCCTCGCAGGCACGTCGGGGGACACTCGATCTCACCCAGGGGACGCACGAGCTCGAGGAGTTGCCGGCCAAGCCCCCGCGATTCGCACCGTGGCTGTCGATCGTCGGCTACGGCCTTGCCTCAGCTGGCTTCGCGCTGGTCTTCCGCTTGAGTCTGTGGGGCGTGGCGATGGCCGCTGTCCTCGGACTGTTCGTCGGCATCATGCAGGCCTACACGCGCACACGGCCCAACCTCGCACCGCTCGTACCGCCCGTGGCCGCGACGCTGTGCTCGTTTGCCGTCTTCGGATTCGCATCCCTCATCGATCAGGAGGTGCAGCCGCTTCGGGTTGTCGTTGCGCCTCTCATCACGCTCATCCCGGGCGCTGCGCTCACGCGAGCGACTCAAGAGCTGGCGAGCGGTCATGTCGTCTCCGGAGCATCCCGACTCATCGCGTCGATCGTGCAGATCCTCATTCTCACGTTCGGCATCCTCGTCGGGAGCCTGCTCGCACGTGTCTCTCCCTACGACCTCACGGACCTTACTGAGACGCAGCTCCCCCTGTGGGCTGCGTGGATCGGCGCCGCCGTCTACGCCGTAGGCCAGGCCCTGGCCTTCAATGAGCCACGTGGCGCACTCGTGCCGGTAGTCCTGCTGCTGCTCGTCGCCTTTAGTATCCAGCAGGTGGTGTCCATCACCCTCGACGCCGTTATCGCCGCCGGATTGGCTGCGACCGTTGCTCTCTTCCTCGCCATCGTCATCCAAGATCGCGGGAAACGGGAGATGCCCGCCTTCGTCCTCTTCTCGCCCGTGTTCTGGCTCCTCGTGCCCGGATCCCTCGGACTGGTCGCACTCACCGAGGCCATCACGGGGTCGCCCGACGACTCGTTGCCGAAGGCCGAGGGCGACGTGGTCGGAGCAGCACCCACTAACGGCGCGGGAATGCCCACCTTCAGCGACCTCAGCAGCGAGGGCTCGGTCCTTCTGATCTTCGGCGCATCCATCATCGCCATCACGATCGGCATGCAGATCGCGTCCATCGCAGGCCGACTCGTGCGCAAGTTGCCCGACCTTCCCGACCTGCCTGAGGTGAAGCTGCCGGGCATCGGTCGCTGACGAGTGCAGTCACGGACTAATCCGCGACTGCTCCCGAGCTTCCGCGGGGGACGAGCCGTGTCTCGACCAGACGATGAGTTGAGGGCCTATCCGGGGTCACGATGCGCTCCATGAGCAGGTCCGCGGCGACGCGCCCCATGTCGGCCAGGGGCTGCGCGACCGTCGTGAGATCCAGGGACTCGAGCAGACGCATGCCGTCGTATCCGACGACGGAGACGTCCTCGGGCACTCTCAGCCCCCGCGCGCGCAACGCGGCGAGCGCTCCAATCGCGGCGAGGTCATTCGCCACCACCAGTGCCGTTGCACCTGCGTCTACTGCTGCCTTCGCGCCCGCGTATCCCCCCTGCTCAGTGAAAGCCCCGTCGACGACCACAGGTGGCAGGCCGTGGTCAGCCATCGCGCGCTCGTAGCCCGCGCGGCGCTCCCGAGCGATGCGGTTATCTCCGCCCGAGACGTGCGCGATGCGCGCATGCCCGAGAGAGACGAGGTGGTCCACGGCAAGTTGCGCCCCCGCGACATCGTCACCCGCGACCGAGTCGAGTCCCGGGATGCCATCGGTGCGCCAGGTCACCACGACGGTGGGCACCTCGCGGCCGATCGCCGCAAGGTCCTCGTCCGAGAGTCGGTGAGCAATGAGGACGAGTCCCTCGATACGCGACTCGAGCAGGCGCGTGATCTCGGTACGCTCCGTCACGGGGTCGGCATTGCCGGTCACGAGCAGGGTGGAGTAGCCGTGTCCGCGCACCGCCTCCTGCACGCCGTCGAGGATCTCCGCAAAGACCGGGTTGTGCAGGTCGAGGATGTGCACGCCGATGGTGTGCGTGCGCTGACGCACCAGGCTGCTCGCCGTGCGGTTGGGTCGATAGCCGAGTTCATCGGCAGCCGCCAGGATCGCGTCGCGGCTGGCAGGCGCCACCTTTGGTGAGCCCTGCAACGCGAGCGAGACGAGCGATTTGGATACGCCGGCCCGCGCAGCCACGTCGTGAAGGGTCGGGCGGCGCGATCGCGGGTGGGGGCGGGAGAGGCCTGGCGCGCGCGGGGGCGTACTGCGCGATGACGTCATGTCACCCGATCTCCGCCACCTCGACGACACGGCCCTCGCGCGCCGACACCCCGCACGCGATAGCCGCGGCAAGTGCCGCACGTGCATCCTGAGGCGTGCACGGATTGGCGCGCTCCCCGCGCACGACGTCGACGAAGGCCGACGTCTCTGCCGTGAACCCATCACGGAAGCGATCCATGAAGCCGTGGTAGGTGTCGACCGCGATCTCGTCGTCGGAGAGGTAGGCGCCGAGGAGACGCTCGCTGTCATCGTCTGCGGCCCGCAGGGGTGTGCGCGGATTGAGGCCCGCCGCCATCGAGTCGAGCGAGCCGAAGGCCTCCGCACGGATGTCATGACCCACCGGGTCATGGCGCGTGCCGCTGATGAGCACGGGTACGCCGCTGGCGAGGGTCAGGTGGGCAGCCACGACGTCGTAGTCATCCGCCTCGGCGTAATCGGCGTGATGGCGCACCGTGCCCGTCGCGTAGACGGTCGCGATGTCGGAACCGCCGAGCCAGCGTGCCTGGTCGAGATCATGGACGAGCATGTCGCGGAAGGTGCCGCCACTGCCGGCGATGAATTCGCGCGTTCCTGGCGCGATGTCGTGGGCGGTGAGTGTCAGCGAGTAGAGCGTGCCCAGTCGACCCGACTCAATGGCCTCCTTGATGCGACGCAGCCCCGCATCGAAGCGACGCTGGAAACCCACCTGCATCGTGATGCCCTGTGCCATAGCGATGAGCGCATCCGTCTCGGCCAGCGTCATGGCCAGAGGCTTCTCGATGAGGAGCGGCTTGCCGCGAGACACGAGTTGCTCGAGCAGATCGGCGTGCGTGTCGGTGGCTGTGGTGACGGCGTAGGCATCGGCAGCGGGCCACTCGCCCCAGGGCGCGGTAGTTACCCGGACACGGGCGGAGCCCACGCGGGCCGCCAGCTCAGCCGCGCGCTCGGGGCTGCGGTTGGTGATGACGATTTCGTCGACCCGGCCGTCGGCGGCGAGATCCTCGGCCCGGATGACGCCCATGCGCCCGGCCCCCACGACGACGAGCCGCATCGGCAATCCCCTTCTCGCTGGCGCAACCTGAGGTGCACGCTGAACTTTGGGTGGAAAGTGCCCTCCTCGGGCCTGATCTACCCAAAGTTCGGCCTGCCCGGAGGTCCGGGAGCCGCTTGCCCCTCGCAGGGGAGTGTGCCACGATTTCCCCCGGAATTGGAACGTTCCAATCCGCAGCGCGGCGAGCGACCATGCTGAGGCACCCCGACCGTTCCGCACGTCCTCGCGGCGCATCCGCCGCGCACTTCACCCGGGAGATCCATGTCCACCTTCCTCGACCGAGTCGCCAGCGCCCCGATCT
The DNA here is from genome assembly GCA_964537955.1 of uncultured Actinomyces sp. GTDB lineage: Bacteria > Actinomycetota > Actinomycetes > S36-B12 > S36-B12 > Mxb001. Next base: position 4,502 of record CAZICY010000077.1, read on the forward strand.
CGTGGGGCATCTGCGAGGTCCCGGGCTGGGGGGAGATGCTCCCCACTCCTCGCGTGCTCACTGAGATGTCCGGACTCGGCCTGCCGGCCACCGAGCTCGGCGCGCCCGGCTTCCTCCCCACGTCGCCCGAGGACGTCAAGGCCGAGCTCGCGAAGTACGACATGACGCTCATCGGCGGATTCACCCCGGTAGTGCTGCACGACCCCGCCATGCGCGAGTGGTCGATCGCAGAAGCCCGACGCGTCGCCGATCTCTTCCAGCGCGCGGGCGCGACGGAGTTCATCTCCGCGATCGTCATGGATCCCGACTGGTCCATCCCGCGCCCGCTCAACGCCGATGAGCGCAAGCACATGATGGAGATGTTCGGGATCATCGATGAGATCTGCGCCGAGCACGGCCTCAATCAGGTACTGCACTCCCATGTGCAGACCGTGGTGGAGACCAAGGACGACATCGACATGGTGCTCGAGGGCTGCGACGTCGGCTTCTGTCTCGACACCGGCCACATGGCGATCGGCGGTCAGGACCCGGTCGAGTTCGCCAAGAAGGCGTTCGACCGCGTGGGCCACGTCCACCTGAAGGACGTCAACCTCTCCCTCGTCCCGCCGGTCCTCGCCCGCGAGAAGTCGATCATGGCCGCCACCCAAGAGGGGCTCTTCACCCCGCTCGGCCAGGGAGATGTCGATATCGCGGGCGTCGTCGAGGCACTGGAGTCCCGCGGCTACGACGGGTGGTACGTCATCGAGCAGGACACCGCGATCACCGACGGGCTCCCCGCGGAGGGCGAGGGCCCGATCGCACAGGTCATCACCTCCATGGACTACCTGCGCGACGTCGTCGCGCCACGTGTGAGCAAGTAGATGATCCCCGAGGTCGTCACCGTCGGGCGCGTGAGCGTCGATCTCTACGCGCAGCAGGAGGGTGCGAGCTTCCTCGAGCCGCAGACCTTCGCCAAGTCCGTCGGTGGCTCCCCCACCAACGTCGCTGTCGCCGCCGCGCGACTCGGTCATCGCGCCGCCATCGTGACGAAGGTAGGCGAGGGTGCGCTTGGTGACTACGTCCGCGCGCAGTTGGCCTCCTGGGGAGTAGACACGGCGTACGTCGG
>CAZICY010000078.1:0-5563 GCA_964537955.1 uncultured Actinomyces sp.
ATCGCCTCGCGCGCAGGAGCAGAGGGTGGCCGCTTGCGGCCACCCTCTGTCTGTGCCGGGTGCCGGCACGCGGACGCCATCCGCCTGTGCCGTGCCGGTCGCGGGTGGACCGCGCCTTACTGGATAGGGTGCCGGCGTGGCTGAGCGGCTGATCGTCCACATCGGACCTCGCAAGACCGGGACGACGTACCTGCAGAGGGTCCTTCAGCAGTTGGCTCCCGCCCTCAAGGAACAGGGCGTCCTCTATCCCACGGACTACCGGGGGCAAGACGACTACAACCATGTGGGAGCCGTCTCCGACCTCACGCACAACGAGGAGAGCAAGGAGACCAACCGCTGGACGGGCAAGGACGGCTCCGGCTGGTCGGGCCTGGCCTCCGCCATTGCGGGGTGGGACGGCACCGCCATCATCTCGGCGGAGATGATCGGCGGCCTGAGGCCCGCGGCCGCGCAGCGCATGCTCGATGGACTGTCGGCGCCGACCATCGACGTGGTCATCACGATGCGCGACCTCGGCCGGATCCTGCCCTCGTCGTGGCAGCAGCACGTGCGCAACACGCACACGCAGAGCTACCGCGGATACCTCGATCGGCGCGCCAGCGAACGCGGCGACCTGCCTCCGGCGCAGATGCAGGCCGAGTGGGACTCAGAGCGCCACCAGACGTTCTGGCGGTCCTACGCCTACGGTGCGCTGGTGCGGCGCTGGCAGGGACTTGTGGGGGCGGACCACGTGAGCGTCGTGACGCTGCCGCCATCAGGTGCGCCTTCGCATCTGCTGTGGGACCGATTCCGGGCCGCGCTCGCTGTGCCCGCCCTGCCCGAGGTCGCCCCCAAGCTCCCCGCCTTCATCGCCAACATCGGGTCGACGCGCGCCGAGGCAGTCTTCTTGCACGCGCTCAACGTGGAGGCCAAGCGGCGCGGCTGGAACCGCAAGACGGCCAATGAGCTACAGCAGCACCTCCTCTCGAGCGGCTTCCTCGAACGACCAGATCGCGGTGGCCCGCTGCTGCTGCCGCGGTCGTATCTCGCGACGGTGCGCGGATGGGTCGGCGCCGACATCGACGACATGGCGACGACCGGCGTTGTCGTGCACGGAGACGTGGAGGACCTGAGGGTGCTCGACTCCTCCACGTCGCACGGGCGGGTGCCGAGCGACGAGATCGCCTCCGCGGGCGCGTTCGCCACGGCCAACGCGATGGCCCGCGAGGCTGATGAGATCCGCCGGCGCAATGCCCGCGAGGGAACGCTCAGCCTTCCCGGACGCCTCGCTCGTCGACTCCGGTATCGGCTGCGGGGCGACCGGCGCTGATCCTGCGCGCAGCGACGACGGCGATGACGATGCCGATCAGGGCGACACCGCCCCAGAAGAGGTTGAGGGCGAACTGCGGCCAGGCGACCTTGTAGAGCGAGTAGGCGGCTAGGCCGATCGCTCCCACGAGATTGAGCACGTGGTACGTCGGGCTGCGCGCGTCGAGCTTGCGTGTGGCCACGAGGGCGTAGGCACCCACGAGGAGGACCGTGCACGTCCAGCCGATGACTTCCCAGAGTGTGGACATGGGGTCACCCTAGGGGCGGCTACGGCGCGATGACTTCGCGACACAGGAGCCATAGCGCCTCGACGTCGGCGCGCTCGGTCGGCTCGGCCCCGATCGACAGGCGGACGAGCCATCTCCCCTCGACGAGGGCCGGAGTGACGAACGCCCGGCCGGTGGCGTTGACGCGCTCGGCCCACTGCTGCTGGTGCGCATCGAGGGCCTGGGCGTCCATGCCCTCCGGCACATGGCGCACGCACACGGTCTGCAGCGGGACAGGGGCACAGAGCTCCCACGCAGGCTCGGCCGCGACCTGCTCGGCGAGCCACTGCGCGTGCGCGAGGTCGCGGCGCAGCCGCGCGCGGATGGAGTCGGCTCCCGCGAGCCGCAGGTGGAACCACAGCTTGAGGGATCGGAATCGACGGCCGAGGGGGATGCCCCAGTCCTTGTACTGCGTGACCTCGCCGTCGCTGGCAGATCGCAGGTACGAAGGATTCGTCGACAGCACGCGCACGAGGAGCTGGACGTCGCGAACGTAGAGCAGCGAGCAGTCCAAGATCGTGCCCATCCACTTGTGCGGGTTCCAGCCCAGGGAGTCCGCGCCCTCCACGCCGGCGAAGAGGTGCCGGCACTCCGGCAGCATCATCGCCGCGCCCGCCATGGCCGCATCGACGTGGACCCACGCGCCATGCTCTGCCGCGATGGGCACGATCGCGTCCACCGGGTCGAAGGCCGTTGTGCCCGTGGTGCCCAGCGAGGCGACCACCGCCGCCGGGCGCCTGCCCGCTGCGACGTCCTCGGCCATGAGCTGGCGCAGCGCCGTCGGATCCATCGCCAGGGTGTCGGGGTCCACGGGGACCAGGCGAAGGTTGTCGCGACCGAAGCCGGCGAGGAGCACGGCCTTGGGCACGGAGGAGTGGGCCTGGGTGGAGGCGTAGACCACCAGCGGCGCGGGCTCCGCCTGCAGTCCCCCGCGATCCTCGGACATGCTCGTTGCCCGCTCGCGTGCGACGAGCATGGCCACCAGGCACCCTGTCGACGCCGTGTCGTGGATCGCACCGTGCCAGGCGTCCGACAGCCCGCAGAGCTCGCGCAACCAGTCGGTGACGACCTCCTCCATCTCAGTGAGCGCAGGCGCCGACTGCCAGGTGATGCCCAGCGCGCCGAGCCCGCTGGCAGCGAAGTCCCCGAGCACCGACTCCAGTGCGGCGTTGGAGGGGAACCAGGCGTAGTAGCCGGGACTTTGCGTCTGGGTGACTCCCGGCACGACGACATCCGAGAGGTCGCCCATGAGATCCGCGAACGGCTCAGGGCTCACCGGGGGCGCGCCGGCGAGCCGTGTGCGCACCCACCCGGGCGTCACCTCGCTGCGCACGGGGCGATCGGCGACACCGGCTCGATAGTCGGCGATCCAGTCGACCAACTCGTGCGCCGCGGCGCGGAACTCCTCGGGCGTCACGGTCACACCCTAGGGATCACCCGTAGAAGACCCTCTCCACGACCCCGCGCGCGCGACGCGTCGTGCGCCGGTACTCCTCGACGAGGTCGACCGGCGGCCGGAAGCCGAGCAGGTGTGCCGTCGCTACGAGGCCGGGCCCCGAGGTCGGCACCGAGTCCGAGGGGCGCCCCGACGCAAGCATGATCGCGTTGCGCACCCGCGTCGCGAGCAGCCACGAGGCGCTCAGCGTGGCCGCGTCCGCATCCTCGAGCAGGCCGGCATCCACGGCGGCCTGCAGGGCTTGGAGCGTCGCCGTCGTGCGCAGGCTGGGCACGGCGGCGGCATGGCGCAACTGCATCAGCTGGGCCACCCACTCGACGTCGGCGAGTCCACCCCTGCCCTGCTTGAGATGCACGGCCGGGTCCGCGCCGCGCGGCAGGCGCTCGGACTCCATGCGCGCCTTGAGTCGGCGCATCTCGCGAGTGTCCTGCTCGGATATCCCCGCCGCCGGCCATCTCAGTGGGTCGATCATGGCGGTGAACTCCGCGCACAGGCCCGGATCGCCGGCGAAGGGACGCGCCCGCAGGAGTGCCTGTGCTTCCCACGGCGCGGACCAACGCTCGTAGTACGCCCGATAGGACTCCAGGGAGCGCACGAGCGGGCCCTGCCGACCCTCCGGGCGCAGGTCCGCGTCGATCTCGAGTGCGGGATCGGGCGAGGGCGCCATGAGCAAGCGCCGGATCTCGTTGGCGATGGCGAAGGCAGCGTCCGAGGCCTCCTGCTCGTCGGCGTCGGGATGGGGCTGGTGCACGAAGATGAGATCGGCATCGGATGAGTAGCCCAGCTCCCCGCCGCCGAAGCGCCCCATGGCCACGAGTGCCATGCGCGTCGGCACCCTGCCGTCGGGTCGCGCGAGCGCGACTGTGCGCTCCGCGACCTCGAGGGCGCCCACGAGCGTGGCCTGGGTGACGTCGGTGAGGCCGCCCATCACGGCAGCCTCGTCGATGAGACCGAGCACGTCGCACGCTGCGATGCGGAAGAGCTCCCGCCGACGCAGCGCCCGCAGCGCGCCCACGGCCGACTCGGCGTCCTCATGCCGCGCGACCGCCGCGCGCGCCTCCGCGACCAGGGCCTCCAGGGGCCTGGGCATGAGCTCGCGATCGTCAGCGAGGAGAGCGACGGCGTCCGGTGATCGCAGGAGCAGGTCGGTGGCGAAGCGGCTCGAGGACAGGATCGTGGCCATGCGCTCGGCGGCGAGGGACTCATCGCGCAACAGGCGCAGATACCACGGGGTCGAGCCGAGGTCGTCGCTCATGCGGCGGAAGCCGAGCAGCGCAGCATCGGGATCGGGGCCGTCCGCGAACCATCCGAGGAGGACGGGCAGCAGCGTGCGCTGGATGGCCGCGCGACGTGACACTCCCGACGTCAGCGCCTCGAGATGGCGCAGCGCCCCCGTCGGGTCGGCGTAGCCCAGAGCAGCGAGACGCTCCCCCGCGGCCTCGGGGGTCAGGCGCGCATCGCCGGGATCGAGGCGTGCCACGGCTTGCAGCAGCGGGCGATAGAAGAGCTTCTCGTGGATGCGGCGCACCTCGCGGGCGTGCCGTCGCCACTCCTCGGTGAGCTCGGCCACCGGATCGGTGCGCAGCCCGAGGGAGCGGCCAATGCGCCGCAGGGCAGCCTCGTCCTCGGGGACGATGTGCGAGCGCCGCAGCTCGTGGAGCTGGATCCGGTGCTCGAAGGAGCGCAGGAATCGGTACGCCGCTCCGAGGGTCGCGCCGTCCTCGCGGCCGACATAGCCCCAGGTCGCGAGGGCCTCGAGTGCGACGAGCGTCGAGGGGCTGCGGAGCATGACGTCGCTGCGTCCGTGCACGAGCTGCAGGAGCTGGACGGAGAACTCGACATCGCGCAGTCCGCCGCGCCCGAGCTTGAGCTGACGATCGGCCTCGCGCGCAGGGATGTGGTCCTCGACGCGCTGCCTCATCCGCTGCACGTCCGAGACGAAGTCCGCACCGTCGGCTGCCGACCAGACGAAGGGTGAGACGGCATCGACGTAGGCCTCGCCCAGCTCTCGATCGCCTGCGGCAGGCCGCGCCTTGAGCAGGGCCTGGAACTCCCAGGTCTTGGCCCAGCGCTCGTAGTAGCCCACGTGCGACGCGAGCGTGCGCACCAGTGCGCCCTGCTTCCCCTCGGGGCGAAGTGCCGCGTCCACCTGCCACAGCGAGCCCTCAGCCGTGGGCTCCCCGCACACGCGCATGACGCCTGCCGCGAGGCGCTGCGCCGTGCGCAGCGCGCCATCCTCGTCGCCGCCAGCGACTGCCTCGGCCACGAAGACGACGTCCACGTCGCTGACGTAGTTGAGCTCGCGGCCGCCGCACTTGCCCATGGCGATGACAGCAAGTCGACAGGGCTCAGCGTCAGCGGGCAACTCAGCGCGCGCGATCGCAAGGCCGGCCTCGAGCGCAGCGTCCGCGAGATCCGCGAGCTCCTCCGCGATGTCGTCGATGCGGGCTGCGTGCACCAGGTCGCGCACCACTGTCGTGAGCAGCTCGTCGCGGTAGGCCACGCGCAGCGCATCGGCTGCGCCCGGCGCGCG
>CAZICY010000079.1:0-5471 GCA_964537955.1 uncultured Actinomyces sp.
AGCTCGGGATTGTCTCGCCGTAGAGCCGCTTGGCGTCCTCGGCGGAGATGGAGAAGAGCGATGCGGCGTCCTCGACGTCGGCCAGCGCCTCAGCCTTGTATGGCTTGCCCTGCTCGATGGTCGTGAGACGCGCGAGCTCTTCGTGATGCTCCTCGATGAGACCAGCGATGCGGTGGCACAGGTCGGCGCGCTCATAGACAGACCAGTGTCGATAGTCGTCCCAGGCCCGCTGCGCCGCAGCGACCGCGACATCAAGCTGCTCCGTGCTTGCGCGCGGCAGGTCGGCGAGCTTCTCGCCGGTGACGGGTGAAATGACGGGCGTCGGCTCTCCTCGCGGGTCGGCGTAGGCGCCGGCGATCCACAGTCGTGACTCAGGCATGACAGGACTCTAGGGATGCGCGCGGTGAGTCGCTAGTGTCGTGGCATGCGTTACGACGGCACGATGCTCATCACGGACCGGCTGGACGAGTGCCAGCGCTTCTACGCCGCTCTGCTCTCGGTTGAGCCTGAGGGCGGCGCAGGTTGGGCGCGTTTCGCGCTTGCCGACGGCAGTTGGATGGCTCTGCACACTCCGTGGCGGCCCGGCATGACCACCACCGGAGGCTCGCAGGTGGTGCTGTTGAAGGTCGACTCGCTCGACGTCGAGACCGCGCGGCTGACCGCTGCAGGGATCGCCTGCTCGGAGCCTCACGAGATCCCGGGCGGCGCCGTCGTGACCATTGCCGATCCCGACGGTCGCACGATCCAGTTGATCGCCTACGCGGCCGAGAGTTAGCCTCCGCTCGTGTCGTCCAATCCCGACCGCGCGTCGCACTTCCCGGCGATCGAGAAGCGCTACGGCAAGCCCATGTCGTATTGGTTTGCCCAGATGAAGAAGGTCGACGGCCAGAAGTACGCCGACCAGATGGCCTTCCTCCAGGAGCAGCACGGCTTCAGTCGCGCCCACGCCAATGCGCTCGTGCTCTACTCCAAGGGCAATACGTCGTCACGCCGCTACGAGACCTTCGATGATTACCTCAGGTCGCTGGATGACACCAAAGCCAACACGATGCGCACGATCTTTGCGACGCTCACGTCGAAGTTTCGCAAGGCCGAGGTGGTCATCGCCTGGAACCAGCCCATGCTCAAGCAGGACGGCCGCTACCTCTTCGGCGCCGGTGCACAAAAGGAGCACATCCTCATCGCGCCCTTCGACACCGACATCATCGACGCATTCCGCCCGCGCCTTGAGGGGTACCACGTCAACAAGAAGACCATCCGCGTTCCCGTCGACTGGAAGGTCGACAAGAAGCTGCTCGTGGACCTGGTGTCGGCGCAATTCGTCTAGCCAGCCCCCGCTTGTCACCTGCTGAATTCCGCACTTTCCGGCCCCTTGGCTTCCTCCCTAGGGAAACCTAAGCGCCATGCAGGGTCGCCGTGTCCTCGTGGTCGAGGACGAGGGATTCACCTCAGGTCTCGTGTGCGCGGCCTTGCGCGGAGCAGGCTTCGAGGTCCACGCGGCATCGAGCGCGGCCGAGGCCCGCCGAGAGGTCGCGAGCTTCGATCCCGACGCCGCTGTCATCGACCTCAACCTGGGCCCCGGTCCCAATGGTGTGGACCTTGCCCACATCCTCAGTCACCAGAACCCGGGAGTGGCACTCCTCCTGCTCACCAAGCTCCCGGACCTGCGTGCGGCCGGCTACACCGAGGCCGATCTCCCAGCGTCATGCGGATTCATCCGCAAGGAATCGGTGACCGACGCCGACCTGCTGGTGCAAGCCGTCGAGAGTGCTCTTGCCGACCAGGTGCAGCGAATGAAAGGTCAGGCCGACCAGGCAAGCCCCCTGGCGGTCTTGACTCAGACGCAGTTCGCCGTGCTCCGGCTCGTAGCCCAGGGCTACACCACGCCACGCATCGCCGAGATGCGTGGCACGACGACAAGTGCGGTGGAGAAGGTGCTCGGCAGCATCTACGACGCCTTGAACATCGCGAAGGACGATGGCATTAGCCGGCGGGCTGAGGCCATGCGCATCTTCGTCGAGTACGCCGGACTGCCCCCGCGGGTCTGACGTCAGATCTAGGGTTTGCCCGTGACCTTCCTGCTCCGGGCGACAGGGCCGGCGCTGGTCAGTTGGCCGGTGCTCATCCTCGTCGTGGTGTGGAGCTCGGTGCTCAGCCTCCTGGGGAGTGGCTCGACGGCCACGGGCAGCCTGGCGCTACGCGCGGCGATCGCATTCGTTGCAGGGGTCGCAGCCTGCGGGGTGGTGCTGCTGGCGTGGTGGCTCATCCTTCGCCGGGTCGATGGCCTTGCACGCGTGATGCTTGCTCTACTGGCGATCGCCGTGGCCGGACTTGTCCGCGGTCTCGTCGTCCAAGCCAGCTTCGTTGAGATGGGCTTCGCTGAAGCGTCGACCTCGGGCTATGTCGCCCGCATGGTTCCGAGTCTCTTCACGATGTCATTCGCCTTCCTGGTCGGCTCTGCAGGGGTTGCTGCAGTCATGACATATCGAGACACTGCTGTCCTGCTTCTGGCCGAGCAACGGCGACTTGTCGCTCTCCTCGATGCCTCCGCGAGTGGGATTGAGGAGCGGCAATCGGATGCGCTTGAGCGTGTGCAGGAGCGCCTCGACGCGGAGTTACGTGGACTCGCTCTTGAGACGGCACCATCGGCGGTGTCGTCGCTAGAGAGTCTCGCCGGAGAGGTCGTCCGCCCACTGAGTCACGCGCTCGCCCGCGAACTCCCGCAGTGGGATGCGGAGGTGCCCGCGGAGGCGCCCCGGGTGCGCTGGGTCGATGTCTGGCGCAACCCCGTCCCCTCCGCTGCGATTCGGCCGCTGGTACTGCCCGCCGCCCTCCTTGTTATTGCCCTGCCCGCGGCCTTCCTCGTCTATGAACCCGCAAACGGCGCCACCACGGTCATTGCGGGAATGGTCGCGCTGGCCGGAGTACTGGCGCTGGGCCGGGCTTGGCTCGTGTGGCGCCCCCCGCACCGAGCAGCGCTCGTGTGGCTGGCCGTCATCCTCATTCTCATCACTGCTGCCCTGGTGTCGAGCCGGGCAGCCGCCCTAGGTGAGCGGGGTGATCCGAGCTCCGGCTCCATGCCGGCGCTCGCTCTATTCGTCGTGCCTGTCTTTGGACTGATTATCGCCACGGTGTCGATGATGGGCGCGCGCATGCGAGACATCACGGTGGAGCTTGAGGCGACCACAAGCCAGATGAAGTGGAACCTCGCCCGTCTAAACACGCAGCAGTGGGAGCAGAGCGGGCGCCTCTCCCGTGCGCTGCACGGCCCGGTCCAGAGCATGCTCCATGCGCGACTGTTGAGACTTCGCAAGGAGCTGGACGCGGGCGGGGTGAGCTCGATCAGCCTGGTCGACTTGAGGCGTGATCTCGAGGACGCCCTCGTGTCCGCGCTGTCGCCATCCGCTCCCCGAGCAGTGGCGGACGTGCTCGCCGACGTGGCAGAGACCTGGGAAGGCGTTGCTCAGGTCGAGTGCGACATTGCCCCTGCCGCAACGACGGCGCTCAATGCGGATCCTCTGTGCACGCAGGTCGTCACCGATCTCGCCACGGAAGCGGTGTCCAACGCTGTCCGGCACGGCGGCGCCAGCACGGTCCAGGTGACGCTCGCCGAGGTCGAGGGGGAGCTGATCGAGATGCGCGTTGTCGACGATGGTGTCGTGCCCGAGAGCGGCCTACCGGGTCTCGGCACTGCGCTTCTTGCCCGTTGCTCCTACGACTGGTCTCTATCGAGGGAGGCACCCACCACCCTCATCGCACTACTGCCCTGCTCGGCGAGTCCTCGGGCATGACCCGCGGATTGCCTAGAGTCAGCCCGTGACCGACGCCTCAGCGCGGCTCCCCTGGGGCACGATCCTGACTGCGTTCGTGGCTACGGCCGCGATGTACGTCACGCTGTCGAGCTTCGGCTTCGCGCTGGTGGACATGCAGGTGGATTTGGGCTTCAGCACCGACGACGTCAATGCGCTCGCCTACATGCCGGCCGCCGGCGCCCTTTTGGTCGTGTTCGTGGCGGGTTCCCTTGCCGATCGGTGGGGACCAAGGCGACTGCTCATCCTGGGGCTTGCCCTCTACACCACCGGTGCTGCCGTGATTGGCCTTGCGCCGAGTGTGGCGTGGATCATCGTCGGCCGCATCCTCGACGGGGTCGGAGGCGTGTCCATGGCCATCGTGGCTCTCTCCATCATTAACTCCACCGTGCGCAACGACGGCCAGCGGGCGCGCATCTTCGGCGTATACGCCGCGATCACGCCACTGACCTTCCTTCTCGTGCCTCCGCTGTCAGCCGCGATCGTTGAGTCGGTGGGCTGGCGCGCTGTGGCGGTGGCCCCGGTCCTGTTGGGCGTGGGGACGCTGCTGGCCGCACTGCGCTTTGTGCCGAGGCAGCGCGCGGGCACCTCCGGTGAACTGTGGACTCCCCTGCTCGCCGGTGTCGCGCTCGCGGGCTTCGCGCTGGGGATGATGAATCTGTCGAGCAATCGCGCGCTCTTCGCGGGAGCCTTCGCCGCGGCGACGGTCGCGGCCATTGCCCTCGTGGTCCTCATGCGCCGCCTGGAGTTCCCGACGCTGCGGCTGGGCTGGTGCCGGGAGCGCGGCATGGCGATCCTGCTCGTAGCGATCGCCGTCGCGGCTATGCCCAATCTCTTCTTCTACACGAACCTGCTGCTGCAGTATCGCTACACCGCCTCGCTCGTCACGATCGCGCTGCTGCTCATGGTGCCTCAGGCCAGCGCGGTCATCGGCGGCCTGCTTTCGGGACCTGTAAGTGCCCGCATAGGCCCCGCTCGCGCGGCGACGGGGGCTCTCTTCTTGACCGCTGTGATGAGCCTGAGCACTCTCTTCGTCAGCGGACAATCGCCAATCTGGGTCCCCTTGCTGTGTCTGGCGCTGATCGTGGCTCCCATGAGCTTCATGATCGGTCCGCTGACGAACACGCTCCTATCCCGGGCACCGGTCGACGTCTCGGGCGCGGCCTCCTCGGTGCGTAAGGCCACGTGGACTCTTGGCTCGGTGCTCGGCGGTGCCGTGACGGGAGCCTTCGCCTTTGGGGCATTCCAAGCACGACTGACCGACATTCTCGCCACTGATGGGATGTCCTCGCAGGAAGCCGCGGGCATCGCCCAGATGATCCGTGACGGAGCGATCGTCGACAAACTGGCTCTCACACTGTCCAACCCGATAGCCCGCGAGGACCTCATGTCGCGGGGTCCCGGCCTGCTGGAGGCGCAGTCCTATGCGTTCACGGTTGTGGGCCTGGTGAGTGCGGTGATCTATCTGCTGGCTGGGGTGCTCATGTTGGCCTACCTCAGACGCGTGTCACCTGACCGAGCGCTGCCCTAGACTCACATCCTCGGGGACCTTCGCTTCGAAAGGTGTGTACGTGGGACTCGGTACGGAAATCCGCCTCGCACGTCTTTTCGGGAATCCTTCCGGCAACCTCTTCGGCATCGCGGTGGACCACTTCGTGGGCT
>CAZICY010000080.1:0-5303 GCA_964537955.1 uncultured Actinomyces sp.
CGAGGAAGTCGGTCTTCTTCGACACCGAGCCCGAGACCTTGCCCCCGCGCTCCTGCACGGCGGCCGTTGCCTCGTCGCGCGTGAAGCCCTCGAGCGAGCCCGTGATGACAACGGTGACACCGTCCAGCGTGCCGGGACCGGAAGCGGACATCTCGTCGGCGAGGCGCACCCCCGCGGCACGCCACTTCTCCACCACCTCGCGGTGCCAGGGCTCGGCGAACCACTCCTGAAGGGCCTCCGCGATGACTCCGCCGACCCCCTCGACCTCTGCGAGTCGCTCGGGATCGGCCTCGGCGATCGCGTCGATGCTGCCCAGGTCGCGTGCGAGCGCCTGAGCCGCGGTGGGCCCCACGTGGCGAATCGACAGCGCGACGAGCGCGCGCCACAGCGGCCTGTCCTTGGACGCCTCGAGCTGAGCGAGCATGCCCTTGGCGTTCTCGGTGAGCTGCGGACCTTCCTCGCCCTTGCCCGGCTCGCGCGTGAAGAACGGGCAGCGCAGCAGGTCGTCGGCCGTGAGCGCGAAGAGATCGCCCTCGTCCTGGACGAGCCCGCACTCGAGCAGGGCGATCGCAGCCTTGTAGCCCAGGCCCTCGATGTCCATGGCACCGCGGGAGGCGACGTGGAAGAGCCGCTCGCGCATCTGAGCGGGACAGGAGCGGGTGTTGGGGCAGCGGATGTCGACATCGCCCTCCTTCTCCGGGGCGAGGGCGCTGCCGCACTCCGGGCACGCGGTCGGCATCACGAACGCGCGCTCGCTGCCGTCGCGCACCTCGACCACGGGGCCGAGCACCTCGGGGATGACATCACCCGCCTTGCGCAGGAAGACCATGTCGCCGATGAGCACGCCCTTGCGCTCGACCTCCTGGGCGTTGTGCAGGGTCGCCATGGTCACGGTGGAGCCTGCAACCTTGGCCGGCTCCATCACGGCGAACGGCGTCACGCGGCCCGTGCGCCCGACGTTGACCTGGATGTCGCGCAGGCGCGTCCGCACGACTTCGGGCGGGTACTTGTAGGCGATGGCCCAGCGGGGGGCGCGCGAGGTGGCACCGAGCCGCTCCTGGATCGCGAGGTCGTCGACCTTGATGACGACGCCGTCGATCTCGTGCTCGACATCGTGCCGGTGGTCGCCGTAGTAGCCGATGTAGTCCTCCACTCCGGCCAGGTCAGGCACGAGGCGGATCCGGTCGCTCGTCGGCAGGCCCAGGCCGGCGAGGACCTCGTAGGCCTCGCTCAGGGTCCCGAAGGCGACGCCCTCGTGCGCCCCGATCCCGTGGACGACCAGTCGAAGCGCCTCGAGGCGGCCGGTCGCGAGGGCGAGCTCGTCGCGCAGGCGCGCCACGCGTGCCGCCTCGCGGTCGGTGCCGCGGGAGCGCGACTCCACGTCCGCCAGGTCGTCCTGACGCCGGTCGATGCGCTGGCGAAGGCTGCCGGCCGCGGCATTGCGGGGGTTGGCGAACGGCGATCCGCCCAGCGCGAGCTGCTCGGCGTTGATGCGCTCGAATTCCGCCAGCGGGAAGTAGATCTCCCCGCGCACTTCCAGCAGTGCGGGCGGCTTCTTGCCCGCGAGCGACTTGGGGATGCCAGGGATGAAGGAGGCGTTGTAGGTGACGTCCTCGCCCACGCGACCGTCACCGCGCGTGGCCACCGAGCGCAGGCGTCCCTCGACGTAGACGAGGTCGACCGCGAGGCCGTCGACCTTGAGCTCGCACAGCAGCGCCGGGGACTCGCCGGCGCCCTTGTCCACGCGCGCGGCCCAGGCCTGGACCTCCTCGAGCGAGAAGGCGTTGTCGAGGCTGTACATCCGCGCCAGGTGCTCGACGGGCTCGAACATCTCCGCGCGCGAGCCGCCCACCGTCTGCGTGGGCGACTCCCCCGAGGCGAGTTCGGGATGCTTCGACTCGAGCTCCACGAGCTCGCGGTAGAGCGCGTCGTACTCCTCGTCCGACAGCGTCGGCTTGTCATGCAGGTAGTAGCGCTCGCGCGCCTCGTTGATGGCGTCGACGAGCTCGCCCCAGCGGGCGCGCGCCTTGGCCGGGACGCTCATCAGTCCGCCTGCTCCACGGGCGCATCATCTCGCACGAGCCGGCCGGCGATCCCGAGCGCGGCGTAGACGAGCCGCGCCCACGACGGGTCGGCTCCCGCGAGCCCGCAGGCCGGAGTGAGGGCCACGCGCGCATTGGCGACATCTGCCGGGATCCCCCAGCGGGAGTACTGCTCCAGCGCACGGGCCGCGACGCCCTCGGCGAGGGCCTGCGGACCCGGCACGGACTGCGGCATCGAAGGCGCGTAGCCCAGGAGCAGGTGGATGCCCGCCTCGAGGGCCTCGCCCAGCGGCTCCTCCTGCGCTACCTCGAGCACGGCAGGGTCGACCGACAGCATCCGCGCACCCGCGCGACGCAGCAGGTCGACGGGCACGCGCGGGTGGCAGCAGTGCACTCCGGGCATCGCATCCTGCGCGCTGATCGCGTCGATCACCCAGCCGAGGTGCGACTGCGCGCGGGCCGCGTCGACCGAGCGGTACGTCGCGAGCCCGCTCGCGGTGGTGACTCCACCGGCAAGCACGGAGGGAAGCGAGGGCTCGTCGAGCTGCAGCACCACCTCAGCTCCGGGCAGCCGGCGGCGGATCTCTGCGACATGACGTGCTGCCGCCTCCGCAAGTGCCTCCGCGATGTCGCGACACGCGCCGTGGTCGCGCACGGCGCGCTCGCCACCGCGCATCTCCACCGCGGAAGCGAGCGTCCACGGACCGCACAGCTGCGCCTTGAGGGGGCCGTGATGCCCCGCGAGCGCCTGCTCGATGCCGTCGAGGTCCTCGGAGAGCCAGGAGCGGGCCCGCGCCATGACGCGGCCCGGGGCATCGGCGAATCGCCACCCGACGGGCGTGGTCTCGACCGCCATATCCGGGGCCACCTCGGCGAGCAGCGCCATCGTGCGCCCCACGAGGTCCGCTCCGGGTCCGCGCGCGGGCAGTTCGGGCACGTGGGGGAAGTCAGGAAGCTCGCCTGCGATGGTGCGCGCCCACTCATGCGACTCGGTGCCGGGCAGGCTGCCGATGCCCGAGGCGGCGGCGGGGGCGATCACACTCATCGGCGCGCGATCGTGGCCGAGCCGATGACGCGTGTGCCGTCGTACATCGCCATGGCCTGTCCTGGCGCGACGCCGCGCGCGGGCTCGTCAAGACTCGCGACCACGCGATCGTCGTGCACGTCGATCGATGCATCCATCGGCTCCCCGTGCGCACGGATCTGGACGCTCACCCGCGCACCCGCCGGCGGGATCGGGCCGCACCAGATCGAGTCACGGGCCTCGATCGTCGTAGCCGCAAGCAGGTGCTCCTCCCCGACGAAGACGCGCTGGCTCCCCGGATCGATGTCCACGACGTAGCGACGGCTCCCCGACGGCGCCGGCTCACGCAGGTCCAGGCCACGGCGCTGGCCGATCGTGAAGGCATAGGCCCCCGAGTGCTGGCCGACGACGGCTCCCGACTCCGCGTCGACGATCTCGCCAGGGGCCTCGCCGAGGTGCTCGCGCAGCCAGCCGCTCGTGTCGCCATCGGGGATGAAGCAGATGTCATGGCTATCGGGCTTGTCGGCCACGCGCAGGCCCCGCTCGGCCGCCTCTGCTCGCACCGCAGTCTTGAGGCTGTCCCCCAGCGGCAGGATCGTGGCCGCGATCTGCTCGGGCGTGAGCACCGACAGCACGTAGGACTGGTCCTTGTCGGGGTCCACCGCGCGATGGAGCTCCGGACCGTGCGGTCCATCGACGATGCGCGCGTAGTGCCCCGTGCACACCGCATCGAAGTCGAGTGCGAGCGCGCGATCGAGCACCGCGGCGAACTTGATCGTCTCGTTGCAGCGCAGGCAGGGATTGGGTGTGAGGCCCTCACGGTAGGACTCCACGAAGTCGTCGATGACATCGCGCGCGAAGGCCTCGGAGAGATCCCAGACGTAGTAGGGGATGTCGAGCATGTCGGCGATGCGCCGGGCGTCCTGGGCATCCGCGATGGAGCAGCAGCCCTTGGACCTGCCGGTGGATGACTCCGCGCGACTCAGTGCGAGGTGGACACCCACGACCTCGTGGCCGGCATCGACGGCGCGTGCCGCTGCGACGGCGGAGTCGACGCCACCGGACAGCGCGGCGATGACGCGCATGTCAGCGGGTGCGCCGCAGGCGCGGGGTCGCGGCACGGGTGGCGCGCTCGAGTGCGGCGGGAAGCACCTCGATCACTCGGTCCACGTCGTCCGGGGTGCTGGGGCAGCCAAGGGAGAAGCGCAGCGAGCCGCGGGCGAGCGCCGGGTCGACGCCCATGGCCTCGAGCACGTGCGAGGGCTCCGGCACGCCCGCGGTGCACGCCGACCCGGTGGAGCACTCGACCCCCGCAGCGTCGAGCAGCATGAGGAGGGTGTCGCCCTCGCAGCCCGGGAAGGACACGTGGACGTTGGCAGGCAGCCGCTCGACGGGGTCGCCGTTGACGATGGCATCGGGCGCGATGCGCAGGATGCCGTCGATGAGGTCCTGACGCAGCGCGATCATTCGCGCGGCGTGGTCGGCCTGTGCCGCCACGGCGTGACGCACGGCGACGGCGAATGCGGCGATCCCCGCGGCATCGAGCGTGCCCGAGCGCACCTCGCGCTCCTGGCCCCCACCGTGCACGACCGGAACCACGCGAGCGTCGCGGCGCAGCACCAGCGCACCCGTGCCCACGGGCGCGCCGACCTTGTGTCCGCTGAGCGCCATCGAGGTGAGCCCTGGGAGCGAGCCGTCGACGGGGAGCTGGCCGAGGGCCTGCACGGCATCGGTGTGGAAGGGCACCCCCGCTTCGGCGCACGCGGCGGCGATCTCGGCGATGGGCTGCACGGTGCCGACCTCGTTGTTGGCCCACATCACGGTGCACAGGGCGACGTCATCACCGAGGCGTGCCCGCACGACATCGGGATCGACGCGGCCGAGCGCATCGACGGGAAGCCATTCGATAGTCCGGCCCTGCTCGCCCAGCCAGGCGACGGGATCGAGCACCGCGTGGTGCTCGATGGCGGAGCAGAGGATGCGCGGGCGCTCGGGACGCGCCCACGCGAGCCCCTTCACCGCGAGGTTGTCGGCCTCGGTGCCCCCCGAGGTGAAGATGACCTCGCTGGGCCGCACGCGCAGATCGTCGGCGATGGACTCGCGAGCTTCCTCGACCACGCGACGCGACGCGCGACCGGCGGCATGCAGCGACGAGGGATTGCCCACGCGCGACGCCGTGTCACGCCACGCCTCGGCCGCTTCCGGGAGGAGGGCCGTGGTCGCCGCGTGATCGAGAT
>CAZICY010000081.1:0-5086 GCA_964537955.1 uncultured Actinomyces sp.
CGGGAGGCAATCTCGCGGAGCTCTTCGCCCACTACTACGACTCGGTCCCCGAGGGTGTGATCAATGATCGTTGGATCGAGCCCAGCGGGAGGCGCAACATCGTCACCGACGCCCTGACGCAGGCCGCCGGCGACCTCATCCAGCTGCTGTGGAAGCACATCCCGGAGGAAGACAAGAAGCTCACCTTCCCCGGGGCGCACTGGTATGACTTCAACACCCCTGAATACGCCGTATTCGACACCGTGCAGACCAAGAAGTGGGAAGCCACGCGCGGTGTGGGCCACTCCTTCGGAGCCAACCGCAACGAACGCCCTCAGGACATCGTCACGGCAACCGAACTCGTGCACATGCTCGTGGACGTCGTCTCCAAGAACGGCAACCTCCTCATCGGCATCGGTCCGGACGAGCACGGACGGATCGTCGCTGAGCAGCAGGCGCCC
This sequence comes from uncultured Actinomyces sp., assembly GCA_964537955.1. GTDB lineage: Bacteria > Actinomycetota > Actinomycetes > S36-B12 > S36-B12 > Mxb001. The sequence continues at coordinate 441 of CAZICY010000081.1, forward strand.
CTGCACGGGTTGGGTGCGTGGATGAAGGCCAACGGCAAGGTGATCCGCGGCTCGCGCCCCTGGGTGCAGCCCGCCACGGAGACCACCGACGGCACCGCCGTCCGCTTCGTGCAGCACGAGGGCGACGTCCACGCGATCCTGCTCGGGCTGCCCGGCTCGCGCGTCTTCGGGCTGCGCGGGGTCGATGGACGCTCGGTCGATGCGGCTCACATCGTCGGCAGCCGCGCGGAGGTCGGGGTGGGCGAGCGCGACGGCATGGTGGAGATCACCCTCCCGGAGCGTGTCCCCGTCGAACCCGCCTACGCACTGCATCTGGGCCCCGGAGCCCGCTGGAGTGGCTAGCCGCGCGGCCGTCATCGTGTCTGGAGGCGGCTCGATCAGCCCCTTCACGACGCCGGATGCCGCATGCGCCGCGGGACTGGCAGCGGGTGGCACCGACACCGCCCTTCGGGCTGCTCTGCTGGAGGCGGGCATCGCGACCTTCACGGCGCCCGTCACCATCGGCAGCGGTGTCGCGGCCGAAGATTGGGGCTGGAGCGGCTTCGCTGACCCGCCAGCCGTCTTGCCTGCCGCGATGACGGTGGATTCCGTCGGGGATGTGGAGGATTCCGCGGCATGCCTGGCGCAATTCCTCGTGCATCTATCCGGGGAGTACGGCGTACGCGAGGTGGACCTCGTAGGACATTCGCTCGGTGGAGTCTTCGCTCGTTCGGCACACATGCAACTGTGCGCGGCCGACGCCCCTGTCGAGGTCGTGTCGCTCACGTCAATCGGGACGCCATGGCTGGGCAGTTTCGTGCGCCACTACGACCGCGAGTCGATGCCGATGCCCGAACCGGCGGCCTCCTACGCCGCGAGGGTCATGGGGCACATGCGGCAGGGCGGCCGGCTGGTGGCACCTGCTGAGCAACCGCCGCTGTGGTCCACTGGCAAAGAGCACGGGCTGGATGGTCTCGCGCTCACGCGCATCGCCGGCACGTATTTCACCGGCGAGGGCGACCCCTATCCGCATGACGGCATGGCGAGTCGCGCCAGTGTCTTCGCGGTGGGTGATGATCCCGTCGTCTTCCCGGCTGCTACCTGCCACGAGGTGCCGAGCGTGCACAGCATTTACTTCGCGCGAGTGATGGAGATCCCGTGGGAGCGCAGCATCACGTGGGACCCGCGCGTTATGGAACTCGTCGTGCAGGTTATTGCTCGGGCCTAGGGACGTCGGGGGTCCGCGAAGGGAAGGTCCCGATTTTCGCGATGTCGTAGCCCTGCGGGTAGGTGCGCAGCTTCATCATGTCGAGGGGCGACCGGGATTCACGGCGTGCCGGCATGCGCGCGACGACCAGCCTGCGCAATCCGAGCGCGGCCTGCACTACCGCGGATGTGGCGGCCGGCGGATCGTCGTAGCCCAGCGCGCGGCGCAGGTGCGGATCGAGCAGCGAGCAGAGGACAGACAGGATGAGAGGACGCAGGAAGGCGGGGAGGTATGACGCAAGGAGGCCGAGCGTGGCGTCGGCGATGGCACGCCCGCCCTCGCTGAAGCCGAACCTGTCTCGTTCGTAGGTGTCGAAGTAGTCGGCGAAACCTGCGTAGTCGTTGGGAATGTCGCGGATACCCATGAGTTGGCCCATGCGCTGCCAGTAGCGCACCATTGAGAGCACCTCGGCGTCCGTGAGCCGCCGATAGCCATATCGATCGACCCAGCGTCGCGCCGTCACGACAAAAGTGGTCAGGACGTACAGCATCTGATCTTGGGGGATGTCGTATGCACCATGCATCTGGTTCATGCGACGAATGGCTGTCAGGTCCTTGCTGTCGCCCTCGACGTAGTGACCGGCTTCGACGAGCACGATGGCCGTGTCGTCGAAGCGCTTCTCCGTCGCGTCGATGAGCGCACGAGTCTCGGCGAGCAACTCTGCGATCTCTGGCACAGCGTAGGTGCGGAAGAACGACAGCTCGGTCGCACGCTGAATCTCCCAGGGGAATTCGTGGCCGGCCACCCACCGGAAGATCTCGGCCCAGTCGGTCTCGGGATCGCGCTGCGCGACCTCTCGCTGCCAGTGGTCGCGAGGCAGCGGGCGGCGCAGGCGGGGGATTCTCACGGGGACAGTTTCTCGCCCTTAGGGCGCCGTGTGGCGCGCGGCCTGGATCTGCTCGCGCAACTCCCGCTTGAGCACCTTGCCGGACGCATTGCGCGGCAGTGTGTCCACGACCTCCACGGCGCGAGGGCACTTGAATCCGGCGAGGTGCCCGCGGGCATAGGTGATGAGCTGCTCGGGTTCAATCCGTTCGCCGGGGGCCGGACTCACGACGGCCAGCACCGACTCCCCCATGACCGGATCCGGTACGCCGATCACAGCGACTTCGGCCACTGAGGGGTGCTTGGCGAGAACGGCCTCGACTTCGGGGCTGAAGACGTTCTCGCCTCCGGTGATGATGAGATCCTTGAGCCGGTCGACGATGTAGACGAAGCCGTCCTCATCGATGCGCCCCAAGTCGCCGGTACGAACCCAGTCCCCGGAGACGATCACGCGGGCTGTCGACTCGGGCTGCCCGAGATATCCGATCATGCGCTTGGCCGAGCGGAACCACAGTTCGCCCACCGCCCCGGGTTCGACGTCGGTCAGGCTGGTGGGATCGACGACGCGAATGTCAACTCCCTCGATCAGTTGGCCGGCCGAATCCAGGCGCTCGGGGTGAGCGCGATCGCGATGAGCGACGTTGGTGAGCGCGGTGACGGCGCCGCACAGCTCGGTCATGCCGTAGACCTGCTCGAACTCGGTGTCAGGCATCGCGGCGAGCGCGGCCTCAAGGATCGGACGCGGGCAGGGAGATCCGCCGTAGGCCAGGCGCGATAGCGATGCCAAGGCAGAGCGGCTGCGGGGCCCGTCGTCGAGCATGCGCGCCATGACGGCCGGGACCAGGAAGGTACGCGTGCAGCCGTCCTCGATGGCCGAAAGGATGCTCGAGGGCGAAGCTTCGGCCAGGATCGTCAGCGGCACGCCGCGCAGGAGCGACGCGAGCGCGGAGCCCACGCCGCCGATGTGGAAGAGCGGCATCGTGACGAGGACGCGCTCACCCGGCTGCGTTTCGGCGACGATCGCCGCCACCTCGGAATTGGCGACGATCCCCCGATGGCTGAACATCGCGCCCTTGGCCGGCCCGGTGGTCCCCGACGTGTAGATGACGAGGACCGTGTCGTCCGGATTGGTGTCCTGCGACGTATCCATGGGCTCCGACCCAGCGATCCATGACTCGTACTCCTCGTCGAGATGCACGATTCGCTCGATCGACGCCGTTGCTCGGCGGATGGTCGGTTCGCGCTCGGCGAAGGCCTCACCGAGCATCACGATGCGAGGACAGCAGTCGGCGAGGATGTATGACAGCTCCTCGTCCTTCAAACGCCAATTCGGCACCACGGTCGCCGCTCCGAGCGCCCCCGCCGCGAGGATCACGTCGAGGACAGCGATGTGGTTGCGGTCGATGACCGCGACCCGATCCCCGCGGCCGATGCCGGCCGCGAACAGTGCACCGGTCAGTCGGTGGACGCGCTCCCGCCACTGCGACCACGTGAGCCGCAGTTCACCGAACACGACGGCTTCGTCGTCGGGCTGTTCGCCGGCCACCCGGGCCAGGCCATCGCTCAGGAGCATTGCATCATCCCTCGAAGCCACGCGGCCTAGTGGATGTAGTACATGGTGTTGGGCAAGAGGAACCCGCGCTTGAGGTGGCCGTAGGACATGTCGCTCACCTGGTCACCGACGCTGGCCACGATGGTGAAGCCGTCTCGCTTCAGGCTCTCGCGGGCGATCGCCTTGTACTCCCCGGCGCTGAGATCGGCTGCCTTGTCTCCGCGCATGATGTAGCGGTCCCATCCGTTGATGCCGCGAGCGTTGAGGCACGACACCATTGCCGCTTTCGTATCGCGATCTCCCGAGCTCACCAGCGCAATGCTCACGCCGAGCTTCTTGAGCCGATTGAAGAGGTCGCGCGTCTGTGGGATCGATGAATAGCCACAGGAGTCGACGTACTCGGTCCATGTCGTGGGGTTGAAGGTGAACTGGGGATCCTGGGCGAGCGAGTAGGTGTAACTGTTGAGCAGGGTCTCGTCGACGTCGAAGACGACCATGGCCTTGCACCCGCGGACGGCGGTGGGGGTGGTGCCGCACTGCTCGCGCGTCCAGTCGCGCACGTAACGCCATGCGGCCAGGGCGACGTCCGAGCGATCGCGCTGGATGGCCTTCCCCGTGTAGTAGGCCTCTACCTGCGGCGCCATGTAGGAGCCGACGTTGTACGTCGACTCGGCGATCGGCGGGAGGTTCTGGCCGGAGCCGATGATGGTGCGCCCGGCAACCGCGGGGCCCGGGTTGACCGGGAAGGCCGCCGCCTGCGCCGCCGCGGGAGAGACAAGGGCGAGTGAGATCCCGAGTCCCACGACCCAGTGCGCGGCCCTCATGTCATCTCCGGTGCGGTCTCGAGCTCCTTCATCGCCGCCGCATCGAGAGTGACGAGCGCGGCGTCGCAATTCTCGCGGAGGTGATCGAGTGACCCGGTGCCGGGAATCGGGAGCATCACCGGGGAGCGCTGGAGGAGCCAGGCGAGTGCCACCTGGCTGGGCGTGCAGTCGTGGCTCGAGGCGATGTGGGCGAGTGGAC
>CAZICY010000082.1:0-4996 GCA_964537955.1 uncultured Actinomyces sp.
GTGACCTCTTCGTCGATGGCTCCCTGGGCTCGCACACCGCTTGCCTCGAGTCGCCCTATGTCGATGTGTCACCGGTCAGTCACGGAGCGGCGTACCTGACCGCGGAGGAGGTAGCGGCCCACGTGGCTGCGTCCACGCGTGCGGGCCAGCAGGCCGGCTTCCACGTCATCGGTGACGGGGCGACACAGATCGTGGCGGAGGGGCTGCGTGCTGCGGCTGAGGAGGTCGGCACCGAGGCCCTGCGTGCCGCACGTCATCGCCTCGAGCACGTGGAGATGCCCTCGGGCGAGCATCTCGCCCTTCTCGCGGATCTCGGTGTCGTGGCCAGCGTCCAGCCTGCCTTCGACGCAGCCTGGGGAGGCCCCCACGGGATGTACTCCCAGCGGCTGGGACAGGTGCGCGCGGAAGGCCTCAATCCCTTCGCGGGCATGCTGCGAGCCGGGGTCGCCCTCGCCTTCGGCTCCGATGCGCCGGTGACACCGCTCAATCCGTGGGGCGCCGTGCGCGCAGCCGCATGGCACACCCACGCACCGCACAGCATCAGCGTGCGCGCTGCCTTCGCTGCGCACACGCGCGGCGGCCGGCGAGCCGCCCGCGAGGAGTCCCATCAGCCCGGCACTCTCACTCTCGGAGCACCTGCCACATACGCCGTGTGGGCACCCGGTCCACTGGTCGTGCAGGCGCCCGATGGACGCATCGCAGCATGGAGCACCGATCCACGCTCGGGTACGCCTCCGCTGCCAGATCTCACCGACGGTGCCCCACGCTGCTGGCGGACGGTGCGGGACGGGCACATCATCTTTGACAGCGGTGAGCTGACGTGAGCGGATCGCGCGCGAGTATGGGTCGCGTCGGCCTGCCCTGGCGGTTGCTGCTTGCCGCAGTCTCGGGTGTCCTCCTTGCGCTTGCCTTCCCGCCCTTCGGCGCCTCGCTGCTCGCCCCGATCGCGGTGGCCTTGCTCGTGCTCGCCACATACAACACAACGGCGTGGCGCGGTGCGCTGATCGGAGCCGTCCAGGGTGCCGTCTGCTTCGCAATCCTGCTGCGGTGGATGACGGTCGTCGGGGGAGACGCGTGGATCCTGCTCGTGGCTCTGTGCGCCTTGTGGATGGCGATCGTGGGCGCCGGGCAGGCACTGGTGACGCGACTGCGCTGGTGGCCGCTGTGGGTTGCTTCGGTGTGGGTCCTCCAGGAGGCATTGCGCGACCGGATCCCCCTCGGAGGCTTTCCCTGGGGCAGGCTCGCCTTCGCCCAGACCGCAACCACGCTCACACCGTGGGCAGCCGTCGCGGGAGCGCCAGCGGTGACCTTCGCGACCGCGCTCGCCGGCGCCGTTCTGGCCTTTCTCGTGCTCGTCGCATGTCTGCGTCGGCCGGGATGGCGCCAGTGGGCTGCAGCGTCCGTCGGAGGCCTCCTCGCCATCGCCTTGGCAGGGCTGCTTCTGCCGAGACCCGTCTCCGGCGAGGATGCAGGGGGGCCGCCGGTGGCGGTGGCCGCCGTGATCCAAGGTGGAGTCCCGAGCGTCGGCTTGTCGGTGAGCGATGAGCGGCGTGAGGTGCTCGAGCGTCATCTGGCGCAAACCCTGCGCCTTGCCGAGGATGTGGCATCAGGTGCTGTGCCGCAGCCCGACGTCGTCATCTGGCCCGAGAATGCTGTGGACATCGATCCCTACTCCGATCGCGAGGTTGCCGACGCCCTGACGGCGGCATCACGTGCCGTCGACGCACCCCTCCTCGTCGGTGCCATCATCGATGCACCGGGCTCGCCCGACCGGATCGCGAACGTCGGCATCGTCTGGAACCCGGACACGGGGCCGTCGGGCATGTATATGAAGCGCCACCCGGTGCCCTTCGGGGAGTACATCCCCTTCCGTTCGCTCATCGCCCCGCTCGTGGGTCGCCTTGATCGAGTGCCCCGCGACATGGCCCCCGGCCAGGAGCCCGGTGTGCTGCAGGCGGGTGACGTGCGCCTGGGAGACGTCATCTGCTTCGAGGTGGCCTACGACGACGTCGTGCATGACGCGGTCACGGCGGGCGGTCGCGTCCTGGTCGTCCAGACGAACAACGCGACCTTCGCGGGGCTCGGTCAGCCGGAGCAGCAGGTGGCGATGTCGCGGCTGCGTGCCATCGAGCATGGTCGTGCTGTTCTCGTGGCCGCCACCAGTGGGATCAGCGCGGTCATCACGCCGGACGGCGCGGTCGTATCGGAGATCAATGAGGGCGACGTCGGCTACCTCGTCGAGACGGTGCCGCTGCGGGACTCGCTCACGGTGGCGGATCGCGTGGGGCAGGTGCCCGAGTGGATCGTGGCGGCTCTGGGTCTCGCGGCGATGATCTGGGCTGCGGTGCGCTCACGGGGCGTCGGCCGGTCACGAAGTCGCGCAGCATAGGCTCACCCTGTGCCCGGAGGCGTCCTCGTCATCATCCCGACGTACAACGAGCTGGAGAGCCTGCCCGGGGTGATCCAGCGCCTTCGCCAGGCTGTCCCCGACGCCGATGTCCTCGTGGCCGATGACAACTCTCCCGACGGCACCGGTCGCCTGGCCGACGAGCTCGCTGAGGCCGACGATCACATTCACGTGCTGCACCGGGCGGGCAAGCAGGGACTGGGGAAGGCCTACCTCGCGGGTTTCGACTGGGGGCTGGAGCGCGGCTACGACGTGCTGGTCGAGATGGATGCGGATGGATCGCACCGGCCGGAGGAGTTGCCGCGACTGCTGGAGCAGATCCCGCACTCTGATGTCGTCCTCGGATCACGCTGGGTGCCTGGTGGGTCGGTGGTGAACTGGCCCGCCTCTCGCAGGACCCTCTCGCAGGGCGGGAGCCTCTACACCCGACTCGCCCTAGGGATCCCGACCCGCGATGCGACCGGGGGATACCGGGCCTTCCGGGCCACGGCACTGCGCGCGCTGGATCTCGGGTCCGTGGAGTCCAATGGCTACTGCTTCCAGATCGACCTCCTTTGGCGCGCGCATCAGAGGGGACTCGTCGTGCGCGAGGTGCCCATCACCTTCGTCGAACGCGAGGCGGGCGTGTCCAAGATGAGCGGCCGCATCGTGCGCGAGGCACTCCTCAACGTCACCCGATGGGGAGCAGCCCACCGATGGGCTCAGGTGAGCAGGCGCACATGAGCGTCCGGGGACGAGTGGGGTGCCTGCTTGTCATCGCGTACCCCATCGTCGAGGTTGCGATCGCGATCCTGGTGGCGCAGGTCATCGGCTGGTGGTGGCTTCTGGTGATCGTCGTAGCCTGCATCGTGCTCGGCCTGGGTCTGGTGCGCTATGCGCTGAGCGCCAGCGGCAGGTCGTTCGGCGTGGCTGTCGCCACCCTGCGCGCCCCGGGTCAGACGGAAGTCATCGCCATCGAGGGGCCGACTCGCGACGTGACAGCACCACCGGCCCAGACATTGCTCATCGTGCCGGCCGGACTGCTCATCGCGGTCCCCGGCCTGCTCACGACGGCAGCGGGCCTCGTGCTCTGGCTCCCTCCGCTACGGGCTCGGATCGCTGCCCGCATCGAACGCGCCGCACGCAGGCTCAAGCCACCCGACGGTATGCCCCCGCCCACGTGGGGCGCGTCAACCTAGGCGCTCTTGCGACGCTGATCCGCGTGGAGCAGGGCAAGTCTCTCGTCGAGGAGCTCCTCAAGGTCACGAATGGTGCGACGCTCCAAGAGCATGTCCCAGTGAGTGCGTGCGGGGCGCCCCGGGGCGTCGTCGGGTCGTGTTGCCGCGCGCTGCAGTGCTTCCGCCCCGCAGCGGCACTGCCACAGCACGGGGATCTCCTCGGCTTCGGTGGAGAAGGGCACCGATGTGGCGTGCCCGCGCGGGCAATCGAAAACCACCACGATGCGATCGGCGGGGACCACATGATCGTCGTTCTCATAACTCGTGGCACCCAGCCGGGTGCCACGCAGACTGCCCTCAGACATGCTGCCTCCCCTGGTCGCGGAACTCGCGTCTCTGCGTTCGATCGTTCCGACAGTTCAACCCCTCGGACGTTCATGACGTTCCCGGGGTTCCTGGGAAGTCCCGCAGGACTTCCTGACCGGATCCTGACCGCTGTCCGATTAACGGACAACAGGTCATTCCCCCGCAAGGACCTCGCGCAGCACGCTCGGGGAGTCGGTCATGATGCCGTCGACGCCGAGTGCGAGGAGGCGCCTCATTTCGATCGGGTCGTCCACGGTCCAGACGTCCACGGCGAGTCCGAGGCGGTGGGCGCGCGAGATGAATCCCGGCTCCACGAGCGTGATGCCCAGGCTCCGCACGGGCACTTGGACGCGGTGGACGCGGGGGAGTGTCGGATCTCGGGGCAGTGCGCGCAGCGCGAGGACCTCCCAGGGATGCGCCGAGGACTCCGTGCCGGGGGGCAGCAGTCGACGTGCACGGTGGAGTCGCCGTGCGGAGAAAGACGTCACGCAGACGCGGTCGGAGGCGCGAGAGCGGCGCACGGCGTCGACGAGCGCCACGACAGAGCCGGCCTCCTTGGCGTCGATGGTGACGTGGGCATGGGGGATTTCCTCAAGGAGCTCCTCGAGGCGCAGGGGAGTGGAGCCGTCCTCCATGCGGACCGCGCGAATGTCGCGCCAGGTGTGCTTCCGGACAGCCCCGAGGCCGTCGGTGGTCCTGTCCAGCGTGGCGTCGTGATGTAGGACGGCGACACCGTCCCGCGTGGGGCGCACGTCGGTCTCCAGGTGGACGAATCCCAATTCCGTTGCGCGCCTGAAGGCGGCGAGGGAATTCTCGGGGGCTTCTCGAGCGCCGCCACGGTGGGCGAAAGCCCGGAAGCCTGCGGTCGCTTGGTCCATGACGCCATTGTGGTGCGTGCCTGGGGCCTGCGATGCCACGTGACCGCTGGGGTGCGCCCGGTCCCCGGCGACTAGCATCGGATGTGTGTCGGCAGACTGCCGGCGAGGGAATCGAGGAGCCATGACCGCTGACACGAGCGTGCGCAACACCGTCACCTGGCCGCCGCATGATCCCAGCACGTGGCGCA
>CAZICY010000083.1:0-4933 GCA_964537955.1 uncultured Actinomyces sp.
TCGAGAATCTCCGGGTCGCCGGCGTACGCCTGGCCGACATGCGCGGGTATGCCTATGACCGACGCGATGTCACGGGTCGCAGCCTCGCTAACGCCTACGCCCAGACACTCGGCTCGATCTTCACCGAGACCGCTAAGCCCTACGAGGTTGAGCTCGTCGTCGCCGAGGTGGGACACACCGCGGAGGACGATGAGATCTACCGGCTCACCTTCGATGGATCCGTCGCGGATGAGCACGGGTATGTCGCTATGGGAGGGCAGGCGGAGGAGATCGCTTCGGCTCTGGCCGCCTCGTGGCGTTCGGGCCTCACGCTGGACGCGGGCGTCCGCGCTGCTGTCGCAGCACTGGGCGCTGCCGCGCAGTCCCCGCCCGGTCCGGACCAGCTCGAGGTGGCCGTCCTCGAGCGCAGCCGGCCACGACGCACATTTCGGCGCCTCAACGTGGATCGGCTCGCGGAGATCCTCGGTGTGCCACGCCCCCGCATGCCCGCTGCGGGAGTCGCGGACTCACCGGATGAGCCCGCCACGGGCGATTCCGGCGACGGGGCTGAGGGGACCTAACCGTGGACCGGCGCATCTACGGGATCGAGACGGAGTACGGCATCACGTGCACGTTCCGCGGTCAGCGCCGGCTGAGCCCCGACGAGGTCGCCCGGTACCTCTTCAGGCGCGTGGTCTCCTGGGGGCGCAGCAGCAACGTCTTCCTCCGCAATGGATCCCGGCTCTACCTCGACGTGGGCAGCCATCCGGAGTACGCCACGGCGGAGTGCGATGACGTCGTCCAACTCATCACCCATGACAGGGCGGGGGAGCGGATCCTGGAGGGTCTGCTCGTCGATGCTGAGAGCCGACTTCATGACGAGGGCATCGCGGGTGATGTCTATCTCTTCAAGAACAACACCGACAGCGCCGGCAACTCATACGGCTGCCACGAGAACTACCTCGTGGCCCGGCACGGCGAATTCCAGCGACTCGCGGATTCGATCCTTCCCTTCCTTGTCTCACGTCAGGTCATCTGCGGTGCGGGCAAAGTGCAGCAGACGCCCCGCGGCGCGGTGTACTGCATCAGCCAGCGCGCGGATCACATCTGGGAAGGGGTATCGAGCGCGACCACGCGGAGCAGGCCCATCATCAATACCCGCGACGAGCCGCACGCGGATGCCGAGAGGTACCGCCGCCTGCACGTCATCGTGGGCGATTCGAACATGAGCGAGACGACGACACTTCTCAAGGTCGCCTCCGCGGACCTCGTGCTGCGCATGCTCGAGTCCGGTGTGGTCCTCCGCGACCTCACGCTGGAGAACCCGATTCGCGCGATTCGTGAGATCAGCCACGATCCGACCGGACAGCGCACGGTGCGCCTCGCGAATGGCCGGGAGCTCACCGGTCTGCAAATCCAGGCGGAGTACTACGAGAAGGCGCGCGACTTTGCGGATCGACAGGGGCTTGTCGATGACCCGGGCGGCGTGCATGCCCGCTGTCTGGACCTGTGGGAGCGCACCCTCAAGGCAGTCGAGACCCAGGACCTGTCCGCCATCGCGGAGGAGATCGACTGGGTCATCAAGTGGACCTTGCTCGATCGCTACATGGCCAAGCACGGCCTCACGCTCTCGGACCCACGCATCGCCCAAATGGACCTCGCGTACCACGATGTGACGCGTTCCCGCGGGCTGTTCTACCTGCTGGAGCGCCACGGCAAGGTCGCTCGTGTCACGCATGAACCGGAGGTCTTCGAAGCCAAGTCCGTCCCTCCGCAGACCACCCGTGCTCGTTTGCGCGGAGAGTTCATCCGACGCGCCCAGGAGCGCCGCCGGGACTTCACGGTGGACTGGGTGCACCTGAAGCTGAATGACCAGGCGCAGCGCACCGTGCTGTGCAAGGACCCTTTCGCCAGCGTTGACGAGCGTGTCGAGAAGCTGATTGCGAGCATGTGACGCCTGTCCCACTAGGGTGGTGACATGAGACTTCCCGCGATCCTCCTGGCTTCTGCTCTTGGCTCGGCAGTCCTTGCCGGCTGTGGCTCGAGCGGCTCGGATTCCGCGTCATCGTCCGCCCCACCGACCGGGGGCCCCTGGGCCACAAGCGCGTGCTCGACCATCGCTCCGCCCGAGACGTCCGCTGCGGTTCCCGATGGTGCCGTAGTCGAGGGCGAGGTAGCGACGACGACGGATCTCGCCACGGCACCCATCGTGTCGGTCCTCGAAGGCGCCGTGCCCGTGACCAGCCTTGTCATCGCGGACGTCGTGCCCGGTTCGGGGGATGCGGTGGCCGCAGGCGCCTCCGTCACCGTCGAGTACTGCGGCGTGGGCCTCGCATCCGGGACGGTCTTCGACTCCTCATGGGCCCGCGGCACACCGGCGACCTTCCCGCTCGCGGGCGTCATCGCCGGCTGGCAGGAGGGCATCCCGGGCATGCAGCCGGGTGGACGGCGTCTTCTTGTGATCCCCGCAGACCTCGCCTACGGAGACACGCCTCCGCCCGGCTCGGGGATCGCCCCCGGTGAGTCCCTGGTCTTCGTCGTCGATCTGGTCTCGAGCCCGTAGGCTCACTGCCCGCAATCCTGTCCACGACTATCGCCCGCCGGCGAGGAGGCCTGATGTCTGAGAAGCCCGAGATCGACTTCATCGAGGGCCCGCCGCCCACCGAACTCGTGATCACCGATCTGGTGGTGGGCGATGGTGCCGAGGCGACTCCCGGCGCTCAGGTCCTGGTCCACTACCTGGGCGTCGACTTCGAGACTGGTGAGCAGTTCGATGCGTCCTGGGATCGCGGTGAGCCCATCAGGTTCCCGCTCGCCGGTCTCATTGCAGGCTGGCAGGAGGGCATCCCGGGGATGCGCGTCGGCGGGCGTCGCCAACTCGTCATCCCGCCCGCTCTGGCCTACGGCGAGTCGGGGGCGCATCGCCTGGCCGGCCGCACGCTCGTCTTCGTGATCGACCTCCTCGCCGTGGGCTGATCCCTTCGATGGCGACCGACCGCACGGAGCGCCTGCTCAACCTCGTTATCTGTCTCCTCGGGGCGGAGCGACCCATGAGTCGTTCCGCCCTTCGCCGCAGCATCCCCGGATACGTCGACGCGGCGAGCGACGAAGCCTTCGAGCGCATGTTCGAGCGCGACAAGGAAGAGCTGCGTCAGATGGGGATTCCCGTCGACACGGTGGTCAACGCGCAGGGCGAGGTCGAGGGGTACCTCATTGATGAGGCCGCTTACGCCATGCCCGAGGTCCAGTTCGACGCGGCAGAGCGCGCGGTGCTCGGCCTGGCCTCGCGCGTCTGGAGCGAGGCCGCACTTGCGGCAGAAGCCGGTGCCGCGCTCCGCAAGATCGAGGCCACCACGGGAGCGCGCTGGTCGCCCCTCATCCCGGGACGCCCCGAGGCCGGCGAAGAAGCCCTGCCGGTGCTGTGGGAGGCCATCCGATCGCGCACGGCGGTCCGCTTCGCCTATCTCGCACGTGGCCGAGACGAGCCCGAGGAGCGCATCGTCGAGCCCTGGGCGACGGCCTACCGGCACGGGGCCTGGTATCTCGTCGGGAGAAGTCGTGAAAGGCAAGCGGGCCGCGCCTTCCGCCTCTCACGCATCGATGGTCCGGTGTTTCGCCTGCGTGAAGAATTCGCCGCCGCTTCTCGCGAGGAGATCGACAGCCTCCTGGGGAACATCGTCGACCCCACCGTGCGCGGCACTGCGCTTGTCTCGCTTCCCGAGCGAGGGGCAGCGCGGCTAAGGAACACTGCGCGCGACCTCGGGAGCGGCACCTGGGAGATCGACTTCTCTGACCCGGGAATCCTTGTGGCCGAGGCGATCGAGGCGGGTGCGGTGATCCTCGAGCCGCTCGATGTGGCCGCCCGACAGCGCGAGGCTCTTGATGCTGTCGCGCGGGCACACGAAGGTGACGATGCGTATGGGAATCACCATGCGTGAGACCGCCGCCGCGCGCCTATCGCGCCTCTTGGCCCTCGTCCCCTGGCTCGAGCAGCACCCAGGCATCTCCATCTCCGAGGCGGCGGAGCACTTCGGCGTGGGCGCCCAGGAGCTGGAGCAGGACCTGTGGCTCACCATTTGCTGTGGACTGCCCGGGCACGGCCCCGATCAACTCATCGACATCCAGTTCTGGGATGAGGACGGCAGCATTCACGTCATCGACGCACAGACCCTGGACCGACCCTTGCGACTCAGCCCTGGGGAGGCGATGTCACTTCTCGTCGGCCTCCGCTTGCTGGCACAGGTCCCTGGCGAGCACGATCGGTCGGCCCTCGCCAGCGCCACCGCCAAGCTCGAGGCCGCCGCGGATGTCACCCAGGGAGCGGTCGTCGTCATGCAGGATGTTTCGGAAGCCGTGAGCGCTGCACTGAGCCGTGCCCTGGAGCAGCGCCGCGTGGTCCGCATCGTCTACGCCGGCGCGAGTCGTGACGAGATCACGGAGCGCGTCGTGGAGCCTGCCGAGGTCGTGCGCTATGCGGGCCGAGCCTATCTCTCGGCGTGGTGTCGAGAGGCGGGGGCCCAGCGCACCTTCCGCCTGGATCGCATGTTGTCGGTGGCGCTGCTGGACGAAGTACTTCCGCAGCTCCGGACGGACGCAGGAGCCGGGGCCGACATCACCCCCGCGGAAGGGACTTCCGTGCGCATGCGGGTGTCCGCGCGCTCCCGATGGCTCCTCGAGACCTTCCCGACGACGCAGGTGAGCAGCGTCGAGGGAGGGCATGAGGAGGCCATCATGGTGGTGGCGGACCCCTCATGGCTCGTGAGGATCGTCCTGGCCCAGGCCGGAGGCGTGGAGGTCCTCGAGCCCGCGGACGTGCGGCTGCAGGTGCGCAACGCGGCCCTCGAGGCCCGTCGGCAGCTGGGGGATTCCCCCTAGGGCGTCACCCGAAGCCGGGTGCAGCGCGGCCCGGGGGGTTACCATGGCGACACGTGCGACGAAAGGTGCTGTGATGCCG
>CAZICY010000084.1:0-4882 GCA_964537955.1 uncultured Actinomyces sp.
GCAGCGAGCGCATCCGCACCTACAACTTCCCCGAGAACCGCATCAGCGACCATCGGTCGGGCTTCAAGTCCTACAACCTGGACCAGGTCCTCAGCGGCGATCTCGATGCGGTCATCCAGTCGTGCATCGACTCCTCCGCCGACGCCGCCCTCGCGGAGGGCTCGTGAGCAATACGGGCCAGGGTCCCTCGCCGCGCGTGGTCGAGGGGTGGGTGTCGCTGCGCGACGTGATCGCCGACGGCCAGCGCCGTCTCAGCGCGGCGGGCGTGCCCTCACCCGACACCGACGCCATGCTCCTCGCGGCGCACGTCAAGGGCGTGCCGCGGGGGCGCCTGCTGCTGCACGACCGCATGGACCAGACCGAGCGCACCGCCTACGAGCGGCTCCTCACGCGCCGCGTGGCTCGCGTGCCGCTCCAGCACCTGGTCGGCTCGGCCGCCTTCCGCAATCTCGAACTCGCCGTGGGCCCCGGCGTCTTCATCCCGCGACCCGAGACCGAGCTCGTGGCCCAGGCAGGCATCAACGCGCTGCGCGCGCTCCCGGCGGGCGAGCGCCGCGCTGTCGACCTGTGCACCGGGTCGGGGGCCGTGGCGTTCTCTCTCGCGACGGAGGCCGCTCCCGCGCACGTCACCGCCGTCGAGGTCGACGACGCGGCCGTTGCGTGGACGCAGCGCAACGCCGAGGCACTGCTCGAGGAGATCGAGTCGGTCGGCAGTCGTGTCGACGTGGTGCAGGCTGATGCGCGCACGTGCGCCGCCGACGACGGCCCGCTCGCGTCGCTGCGCGGACAGGTCGCTGTCGTCACGATGAATCCCCCTTACGTGCCCAGCGGAGCCCGCGTGCGCGATCCGGAGGTGCGCGAGCACGACCCGGCCCTCGCCCTCTACGGAGGACCCGACGGCCTCGATGTCATCCGCGGGGCGATCGGCACTGCTGCCCTGCTGTTGCAGCCCGCGGGCCTGCTGGTCATCGAGCACTCCGACGAGCAGGGGGACGACGCCGAGGAGGGGGTGCCCGCGCTTCTCCTCGCCGACGGCAGGTGGCGCGAGGTGAGCGATCACCGCGACCTGGCGCGCAAGCCGCGCTTCACCACCGCGACCCGCGCCATGGACGCGAGATGAGCCTGGTCATCGACGTGGGCGAGCGCCCCGGCCCCGGCCGGGACCGCGGGGTGGCGGCCGCCGCTGCTGCGATCAAGCGCGGCGAGCTCGTCGTGCTGCCTACCGAGTCCGTCTACGGCCTCGCCGCTGACCCCTTCTCCGCCAAGGCGATGCGCGCCCTGCGTGAGGCCAAGGGGCGCGGCGACGACCTGCCGGTCGGCGTCCTCGTGGGCGCGCTGCGCACGGTCGACGGACTCGCCAGTGGGATCACTCCCGAGGGCCGCGGGCTCATCGAGGCCTTCTGGCCCGGTCCTCTCACGCTTGTCGTCCGCGAGCAGCCCACCCTGGCCTGGGACATCGCGAGCGGGGCAGGTCACGTGTCGCTGCGCATGCCCCTGCATCCCGTCGCCCTGGCCGTGCTGGCGGTGACGGGACCCCTTGCCGTGACATCGGCGCAGCGCGCGGGCAGCGCCCCGCCGCGCACGTGCGCGGACGCGCAAGACCAGCTCGGTGACGGCATCGCGCTCTATCTCGACGGGGGAGAGACGATCGCCGAGGCGCCCAGCAGCATCGTCGACCTCACCGTCGACCCGCCCGTCCTCCTTCGCGAGGGCTGCTTCTCCCTCGATGCCCTGCGCGAGGTCTGCCCCGATCTGGTCGACTCCGGCACTCCGTAGACCCGAGCGTGCCGCCTGCGGGATGCCAGACATTGGCGAGCATCCGCTAGAGGCGACACGCATGATGGGCCGGTGATGAATCTCGCTCGCTCGCGCTCGCGCCGCCCCCTCGTGCTCTCCGCCGCCCTCGCGGTCACCGCTGCGACTCTCGTGGCCGCCGGAGGCCCGTCCCAGGCCGTCTCGGAGCCCGAGTCGCCGCTCGGCGCCGCACGTGCGGGTGCTGTCGACGCTCCGCTCGCCGCTGCGCAGCCACGCGCCAAGGTCGCGGCCTTCAAGGCCAAGGCCCCGTCGTCCGTGCGCACGCGCGAGGTGTTCCCTGTCACGGGTGAGCTCTCACGCCGCTACGGAGGCCTTGCGGTCGTCGGTGAGGTCCAGGTCGGCAAGACGTGGGTGCCGATCAAGGATGCGCGCGTGTCCCGGGATGGTCGCGTCCGCGTGCAGATGCAACTGAGCAACCCCGGCACGCATCGCCTCCGGCTGCGCGTGCCCGGCAAGCAGCCGGCCCAGTCGCAGGTGCTCACCGTGACGTCGACCGGCAAGGTGACCACCGACGAGTCCCCGCTGCGGATGTACTCCCACTGGCTCGCCGGCCGGCCTCCTGCCACGTTGCGGTCGACCGGTGTCCAGCCCAGGGCTGATGGCGCAACGGCGGCGACCGAGGTCGCCGCGGCCACCAGCGACCAGCTGGCCGGCTTCCAGAGCCTGGCCGAAGGTGCCTTGGACGCGACGGGGGCTGCGGTGGTGGGCTTCGGTGTCAACACCCTGCTGGGCCTCATCTTCCCCGGTGCCTCCGCGGCGACCGGGGCGCAGATCGCCGCACTGCAACAGGAGATGCAGCAGGACTTCGCCATCGTCTACCAGGATCTGGCCGCGATTCAGAGCACCCTCGTGACCGTCGAGGAGCAGAACTCCCAGATCTTCGACAAGGTGTCGCAGGTCAGCTGCCAGCAGCAGATCACCCAGGCGCAGACCATTGCTGAGTCCATCAACGCGACGTTCAAGAACTACGAGAACGTCCTCACGCCGACCTGGGGCCAGGCCAACATCAACTACGGCGGCGGCACGGCCAACGCGCGGGTGATCGGCAACTACGTCTTCGGGGCTGGCTCGGGCACGCCCTCCTTCGCATCCGGCGTCAACTCGCTGCAGACGCAGGTCACGCAGCTCGCCAACCTGCTCAGCAGCAATAACTCGCAAGGGCTGATCTTCACGTGCGCGAGCGCCGCGGCGTCCAATGTCATCCAGGGCACCTCCGCCCCCTCCACCACCAATCCGCCCGTGGTGCCCATCGGCACGCTCGACACCTCCTACGCCGAGCAGATGCAGCAGCTCACCGGCTACTTCACCTCGATCCTCAACGTCGGCGCGGGGCTCGTGGGCATCGGCGATGTCCTGGCCGCAGCGACGCTCGTGAGCCCGAGCGTGCAGACGCCCTCCGACTTCCTCCAGGCGTGCAACAGCCTGTCCGCCAATGCCTTCTCCTGCGTCCAGACCGCCGCCTGGCTCGACTCGATGTCGACGGCTGTGAGCACGGCCTGGCAGATGGCGGGGGCCTCCTGGTCGCAGGTGACCAATGGCACCCTGGCTGCAGACGTATACGCGACGAACAACATGACCTCCAGCTTCACCAACGGGAGCAATGCCTGGGTCACGGACATCGCCTCCTATCGCAACGGCTACTTCGGCCAGGGTGCGACGGCGACGACCCCGCTGAGCTCCACGTCGGTCAATACGGCCAACCCTGCGTCGGGCCTCAGCGGTCTCGGCAGCAGCACCTGGGCTCCCTTGACCTTCTCCCCGGCCACGAGCGATGACTGGAACAGCATCCTCATGACCGAGTCCGCCACGTCGTCATACCCGGGGGCGCCGACGGGCTCCTTCCTCGCCCAGTGCGGCTACGGCCCCAGCAATGTGAGCAATGCCCCCTCGGACCCGATGTACAACTGCCAGAGTCCGAGGCAGGTGGGCACCCTCATGGCGGCGGCCGGACTCAACAACGGCGGCGCTCCGGTGTCGCCGTCGAATCCCCTCGTGCTCTACACGGGCGAGGACTTCACCTGGACGCCGCTGCAGACACCCATCAGCTCCTCGCTAGAGAACACTGGCAGCTACACGAACACCTGGGTCGACCAGTCAGGTATGTCCGACCTCACGCTCGCGTCCTTCCTCGACACGGGCATGTGGCCGAGCATGGGCGTCTCCGCGGTGGTCAACGACCCGATGGCGTTCAACTTCGCGAGCGGATCCGGCAACATCGGTTACCCGACCTTGAACGATGTCTTTCCCTTCGCCACGAAGCCCACGGCCACGTCCACCCAGGAGCAGGTGTTCTCCCTCACCCTCCAGAACTGGAGCGGTGGCTACAACTGGGTCAACGTGCCCAACGCTGGATGGAGCTCTGCGGACTACCAGTCGCAAAATGGCGGCAGCTTCACCCTGATGAACTGGATCGCTGGCCAGGGCCAGAATGGCAGCAGCACCAGCTTCGGCTCCCGCTTCGGTCAGGTGGAGTACTACCCCCGGGGCGGGGCTCCCAACTCCAGTCCGACCTACAACCTCACGACCACGCAACTGCCGGACTTCTACGCCCAGCCGGAGATGTACTACGCACCGGGACCGGGTGTCCCGGGTTCGTCGATGACCCTGTGCACGTCGGCGAACGCCGGCAGTCTGGGCTGTCCCACCGGCATCTCCTACTACCCGAGTGGGTGGGGAACCCTCCCCGGATTCGTGACGCAGGTGGGCAGCACCTCCGTCGCGCCTCCCGGCCAGCAGCAGTACCTGTGGCCCGTCGTCCCCCTCGACAACCCCACGGGTCCCGGCCAGCCGTGCCCGACGTACCCGGGCCAGCCGACCTGGACGTCCTTCACCCAGGGCTCTCCCGCGATCAACATCCCGCAGACGTGCCAGCAGCTCTACAACGAGTGGCTGAGCGTGACGGCGGGTCAGACGATCGGGCCCGTGAGCGTCTTCGTGCAGCCGGAGACCGGCCTGGCCACCGGCAACGCAGCCCAGGTGCAGTTCAACAACTCGAGCTCCTCGCCCGTCACCCTCGATGCCGTCTTCGCGGTCACCGGCCAGGCATCGGGCACGGCGTTCCCCACCG
>CAZICY010000085.1:0-4820 GCA_964537955.1 uncultured Actinomyces sp.
AGGTCACCCTTGACCGGCGCCGGCTCGTCGACAACGCCTGGACCTAAGAGGAGACCCCGTGGCAATCGCAAACGGCTACGCCACACTGGCGCAAATCAAGTCCGCGCTGCGCATCCCCTCAGCCGACGCCACCGACGACGGCCTGCTCGAAATGGCCGTCGAGTCAGCGTCACGGCTCATCGACGCCTACTGCGGCCGAAACTTCATCTACGGCGGGACGGCCGCCACCACCCGCTACTTCCACGCCGACGACCCTTACGTCGTCCAGATCGACGACGCCCGCTCCATTACGCAGGTTCAGACCTCGAGCAGCGAAGACGGCATCTACGACCTCACCTGGGATCTCACTCCCCACACCGGAGACATCCAGGCCGAACCGCTCAACGACTACGTCGGCGGGCTCACCTGGCCCTACACCCGCCTACGGGCCATCGGCGACTACGTCTTCCCCGTTGACCGGGAAACCACCGTCAAGGTGACCGCGGTTTACGGCTGGCCCACGGTGCCGACCACAGTGACCCAGGCGTGCGTGCTCCAGGCGTCAAGAATTTTCACGAGATTGCAGTCGCCCTTGGGCGTAGCCGGGTGGGGCGATCTCGGCGTTATGAGAGTGAGCAAGGGCCTAGACCCTGACGTTGCTCAGCTTATCGAGGGGTACCGCCGGTTCCGAGGCATCGCATGACCAGCCTGACCGACCTGCGTGCGGGTCTAGCCGCCAGGCTTGCAACTATCACAGGCCTCCGGTCAAGCGCCACGATCCCAGACAACCCGCAGCCGCCCGTCGCCGTCGTCATGCCTGCCCGCATCACATACGACACAGCCTTCGGGCGCGGCTCAGACGAGTACGTGTTCACCATCACCCTCATTGTCGGTCGAGTAAACGACCGCACATCACAAACCAACCTCGACGCCTACTGCGCATCCAGCGGTAGCGCGTCGGTGAAGGCGGCAATCGAAGGCGAACGCACCCTCGGGGGCAAAGCCTTGGACTGCCGAGTAACCGAAATGACTAGCCAAGGCTCACTAGCCATTGGCGATGTCACCTTCCACACGGCCGAATTCAGCGTGGTCGTGGTCGCCGCCGGCTAAGGAGAAAGCACAAATGGCAAAGTTCATCGGAAAGAACCTCCGCGTGAAGGTCGGCACGACCGAGCTCACGACAAACATCGCAAGCGTTGAGGTCACGGAGACTGTCGACGAGATTGAGACCACCGCCTTCGGGCAGGCGGCCCGCAGCCGCATCGCCGGCCTCAAGGACGCCAGCGTCACGATCTCGTTCCACCAGGACTACGACTCCAACAGCGTCAACGCCGTCCTCGGCTCCGTCTTCGGCGGAACCGCCAACGTCGTCATCCTCGCGGGCACGTCCACCGCTGGATCGGTCGCAGCAGCCACCGCGCCGCTCTACACCATCCCGGTCCTCTGCTCCCAGCAGACGCCCGTCAGCGGCCAGGTCGGCGACCTCACCACCTTCGACGTGACGTGGCCCGCCGTCGGCGAGGTCACCCGCGCCACCACCGGCACCTTCTAAACAAGGAGCACACCTTGCGCATCCATTTCCAAGTCACCTTCACCGACGGTCAGGCGACCGAGGTCACGGCCTCGGTCGCCGACCAGGTGGCCTTCGAGTTGCACCACGACCGCAGCATCGCCCGGCTCGGCGACGACTTCAGACTCACAGACGCCTGCTGGCTCGCCTGGCACGCACTCAAGCGCACCGGCAAGACTGGCAGCGACTTTGAGACCTGGCTAGAAAATGTCGACGAGCTCGAAGTAGGCCAGGAGCGCATCGTCCCTTTGGAGGCGACGACAGCGCCCACTGGCTAATCGTCCACCTGGCCTACGAATTCGGACTGTCACCCTCACAGGTGTTGGCCGAGTCCGATCGCATGATCTTCACCATGAACCGCTACCTGTCCTACCGGGCGCAGGAAGTCAACAAGCGGCACCACTGAGAGGCGGCCCCGTGGCAACCACTGGCCAAATCAAGGTCGTCGGACTCAACAACCTCATGCGAGACCTGCGGAAGTTGGACAAGGAAGCCCAGGACGAGCTGCGCAGTGCCAGCAAGGAAATCGCCTCCCGCCTGATGGTTCCGGCTTATCAGGACGCAGCCGATCAGGCAGGGCCCTGGGGTGCCGAAATCGCGGCTACCGTCAAGGCCGCTCGAGATCGTATTCCTAGCGTCAGCATTGGTTCACGGGCGCGACGGTTCAGCGGCGGGGCGTCACCGACAACGGTGCGTTATCCGTCAAACAGTGGCCGTCACGGCAGGTCGGGAGCACAGGGAACCATGCCTGCTGCTTTCGGGTCCGGCTACGGCTGGATGAAGAAGATGGGCCGCTACAAGGGCGACGCCCTAGGCGAATGGCTCAAGGCAATTGACCGAGTGAAGCGCAAATTTGAGGCAGGTGGCTGATGGCAACGGCAGGTAGAACCCTCCGGGTCGCGCTAGTCGCCGACACCAAGAATTTCCGCGCTGGCATGATGTCAGCCGTCCGGGACGCCAAGGGTTTCCAGGGCAAGATGTCTGCCGTTGCCATGAGCATGCGGGGCACTCTCGGACCTGCCCTAGCCGGCGCTGCAGCGGCCGTTGGGGCGCTTGCAATCAAGATGGGCGTGGACGGCGTCAAGGCTGCCATGGAGGAGCAAAAGGCTCTCGCCCAACTCACGACCGCTCTAGATAATGTCGGGCAGGCCTTCGCCCAAACTCAGGTCGACCAATTCATTGACGACCTCATGTTTGCGACTGGCGTCGCGGACGACGAGTTGCGACCGGCATTTGTTCGTTTGGTGTCTGCCACGAAGGACGCGGCCGCAGCGCAAGATCTTCTGAGCCTTGCCCTTGACATCTCGGTCGGCACCGGACGCAGCCTCGAGGGCGTCACCCTGGCGCTGGCTAAGGCCGCCACCGGCCAGACCACCGCACTACGCCGCCTCGGTGTCCCCCTTAGTGACGCAGCCGTCAAGTCAGGTGACCTGCGAGCCATCACCGCCGAGTTGTCGCAGACCTTCCAGGGCCAGGCCGCTGCTGCTGCCGACACTATGGCCGGTCGCATGCAAATCCTGCAGGTCGCAGCAAGCGAGCTGCAGGAGGCGTTTGGCTCCGGCGTCATCGGTGCCCTATCTAACACCGGCGACAGTGCCAGCGACTTGTCCACGCGACTTCGTGACCTGCAGGAAGACGCCGAAGACTTGGGCGAAGTAGTCGGTGAAACCATCGGCGAAATCCTTGACGTGGCCTCAGTGTTCATTGACGCCAAGAATTCCGCCGACGAGTTTCTTGACGGCTTGGGGCCCGTTGTCGACATTGTTGAGCGGGCCGTCAACCCGTTCAAGTTCCTTACCAGCAACGTCAAGATTTTGGCCGCCCAGTTCACGGGCAACGATGCTGCCTTGCAAGAAGCGATGATGGAGTTGGCCAACATCACCCCTGAGGCCGCCGACGCTATAGAAACATTTGGTTATCAAGCGGGTGCAGCCGCGGACGAAACTGAAGACCTAGTTGAGCAGCTGAGCTACCTCGAGGACTACGTCAGCCGCACGAACGCCATTCTCGATTACGAGGAGTCCTGGGACAATCTCAGGAAGACGCTTCGCGAAAATGGCAAGCAATTCGGTTTCAACACCGAAAAGGGCCGCGAAAACAACCAAGCTCTTATCAAGTATGCGGAAAGCACGGCGGCGGTAGCAGCAGAGCAGGAAACCCTGTTCGGCAAAACCGCCTACGTCCAGGATGCACTGGCCAACCTGTCAAAGACTTTTGACAAGACCAAGATGAGCCCGGAAACCAGGGGCGCCATGCTTGAACCGTTCCAGGCCCTCATTGACGACTTGGCAAATGCAGGATACGACGTCACCACCTTGCAGCAGCAAATCGACAAGCTCAAGGGTAAAGACATCACGGTGCGCGTCAACACCGTGACTTACGGCCGCCCACCCGGCGTATCCGACAAAGAGTGGTACGGAGCCAAAGGCGGCATGGTTCCTAGGTTCTTCGCCGCAGGCGGCAGCAACCGTGGCATGGACACTGTGCCGGCCATGCTCGCCCCCGGAGAATTCGTGGTGCGCCGTCAAGCCGTCAAGCAATTCGGCTCAGACCTATTTTCCCAACTCAACCGCGGCATCAACCCGCTCGCTGGCATGTCCGCGTCTGGCGCTGGCCGTGGTGGCGGCTTGACCATCAACGGCGGCATCACAGTAAACGCGGTCGCCGGTGAGCGCGCCGACACGTCCCTTCCCCGCGCGCTTCGGCGCATGGCCTTCCTGGCAGGCATGAATGGCTGAGTCCTACCGCATCAACTCCACCGACGTCACGACCTTCCTCACCCATTTGCAGGTCATTGACGGCAACATCGGCGTCCCGCCTATGCGCCAGGACGACTACGTCGTGCCGGGCCGCACGGGCGCCATCGCGGCCACGCCGTGGTGGGGTCCCCGCGTGGTGACGTTCGGTGGCATCGTGGCCGGGGCCACGCGGATCGCGTACCAGTCAAACCTGAAGAACCTGGCCAAGCTGGTCCACAACGCGGGCCAGACGTTCAAGATTGAGCGCACCCTAGCCGTGACCGGGTCGCCGAGCACGCAGACGACTGAGGCCACGGGCAGGTACGCCGGGGGGCTCGAGGTGGCGGAGCAGCTGTCCAACCGGGTCGGCCGCGTCGCCTTTGACGTGCTGCTCATGGACGGCTACTGGTACGACGCGACGGCCACGACGGCCGGGACCATCACGACTAGCGGCACGGTGACCGTGGCTGGCGACGCCCCCACGCAGAACGTCACCCTGACCTACTCCGTTGGGGCGGGGTCCCAGCGTGTCA
>CAZICY010000086.1:0-4809 GCA_964537955.1 uncultured Actinomyces sp.
TTCGTTAACGCGTGCCCGTTGTTTGGTCCGCCCGGGGCCGAAGGATCCATTTCGGTGGTCCCCGGCCGGAACGAACGCCAAGCACGCTGATCCGGATCGGAACGGCCGTAGGGAGACCGCTCCACGCGGTATTCAAGCAGGTCGAGGGGGAAACGCCCGTGAATGGGGCGCGTCTCTCAGGCATTTCCCAACGTGGGGATTGCATGAAGGCGAGTCAGCTGGCTGGACACCAGTTCGACTCTGGGGGGATCGGGGGATCCAAGCAGTGGTTTATCCACAGTTGTGTCGCGCCACGGCCTCAAGCCGGCATCTGCGCGTGTCTCGGTTCGAACCCCACACCCGCGGTAGGTGCCATTTTGTCCGTTTCACGGCATTTGGTATGTTTCGTCAGCTTTGGGGGGCGGGGGCTCTCCGCCGATACGCCGACCCCCGAATCCTTCGGGCCCGGCGGGCCGGGCTACGACGAGATCCTGCCACCGCCTGCACGATGCTCGGCATACCCACCTCACGCACCTGCTGCGCTCAGGCGAGCCGATCCAGAACGTCTCGGCGCGGGCGGGCCACGGGTCGTCATTCACGACGTTGACGACCTACGCCCACGTGATCGCCGGCGACGACGAGCGCACGGCTGCGCGGGCAGCGGGCCTCTTCGGCGACTGAGGCGGTTTCGGCAGGCCAAGGAAGCCACCCGCGACTAGCCTCTCCCGCATGACGGGGGCTCGGGGGATCTTGGTTGTGACGGGCGCGGCCTTGGTCGCCGCGCTGCTGCCCGTGGTGGGCGCTTCTGCTGCCCCAGTCGCGCTCACATCGCCGCCCGCGGCGCCGGTCGTCTCAGGTGCGCTGGAACCCATCGACCTGTCGTGGACCTCGACGGGTTCCCCACCGGCCGGCTATCACCGCTTCGGGGTGCTTCCCCTGGGCGGCTCGCCCTCCTTCCGCCTACCCGGCGCCTCGCTCTTGCACCGCGAGACGTACAAGAAGGTCGCGCCCCCGCGCGAGGACGACGGAGGCTGGTACACCTGCCAGTCCTACGACGACCCCGGCTGCACGGGGAAACCCATCCGCTTCACGGCGACGCTGCCTCCGTGCACCGACACCATCACCAGCGGATGCGTGCGCGGTGTCGGATTCATCCGAAATGGTCGCGATCTCGACGCCTCGCTCGCGCGCACCCTTGACTTCGGCGGAGCGCTGCCGACCGCAGAGCAGTACGCGTGGAAGCCGTCGCATGAGACCGCGACGTCACGCGTGCGGATCGTGCCCGTGGGCGACTTCACCGGACGTCCAGCCCAGGGTCTGCCTCCGGGGGGCAAGTCCTCCCTGTGGGAGGTGCCCGGCATCACCGACGGCGCCAACGAATTCATGCTCGTCGATGTCGCGATCAGCGGGCTGCGCACCGCCGACGGCGAGGTGATCTACCAGACCTTCCAGGCCCGCGTGGCTCCCGTGGTGAAGCAGGGCGGCCTCGAGGCTCTGATCTGGTCGATGAGGTACGCCCCGGCCATCAAGGAGACGGTGACGCCTGGTCTGGCATGGGACTTCGACGTGTCGTACCGGGGAGACCCGCGCTGCATGGCGTTTGAGACCGGGGCGTGCCTGCGCGTAGCCAACATGCCTGACGACCTGCGCGTGTCGCTGGACCTCGCCCTGGACAAGCGCATCTCGGGATGGCTCCACGGTCGGCTGAGCGACCCCGTGGTCGATGTCACGGAGGTCGACGCCTTCACCAATCGGGTGACCATCGAGGCCGGCAGCGCCGAGGTCCCGGCGATGATCCAGGACGTGGAGAGCGACCGGCTGCCGGGGTGGGGCAAGAAGGGAGCCATTGGAGGCTTCCGCGGATGGAACTTCTTCCCGAGCACCGGCTTCTTTCGTGAGTTCGTCGAGCTGGTGCCCCTGCTCAAGCAGGTCTCCACCGCCGAATACCGGGTCTGGAACTTCACGTCGATCGTGAACGAGGGCGACCTGCACCCATGCCTGGCCGATCGCAGTCGCCTCATGGGCTTGGTCACCACGAACGCCCTTTTCTACGGAGCTCAGCCGCCGACCCTTCGGGACTCTGCGCTGAGATTCCAGGTCGCGGGACTGCATCGCACGTCCAAGGGCAGTCTCACGCGTGGCACCTACGACCTCGTCATGCGCGCCGATGCAGCGCGCTGCATCTACGACCTCACGGGCGTCCCGATGGTCGCCCAGGTGTCGGTCACGACAGAGAACGGTGAGGAGCAGGTGGCGAGCACGTCAGCAGGAGAAGACAACGGCTGGCTGCGCATCTCGGCGCGCAACTTCACCTTCTCAGCACCGACCGTCTCGGCACATCTGCTCAAAAGGGGCGACCTTCTGTGCCGGAAGATGAAGGGCAAGAAGATCGTCGGGGTCAAGGTGGTGCCCGGACCCAAGGCCCGCTGTCCCAGGGGCTTCACGGGAGCCCAGGTCAAGCCCATCGGGCGCTAGACGACGCCGGCCCGAGCCCCCACCCTGAGCGAGCTTCTCGCCGAGGCCAGCGACGACCTGGAAGGCGTGGTCACGTATGACAAGCGTGCGACCGACGGATGCCGGGGGCTATGGCCTCTCAGTCGTATCGCCGGCCTGGGCCGCTTCTGCTCACGTGCCCGCATCCATGGCGGCTACAGGATGCTGACCTGCTCCGTCACCACCTGCAGCCGGACCGTTCCCCCCACGTTGAGGCTTGGGAAGGTGACGTCAACCCGGTTGACCGCCGACGAGGGCGCGCGGGTCACCGGGAGGAAAGCAACACCCATGGCATTGAACCTCGCCACGTAGATCTCGCCGGCCACCTGCACGCGGGCGATGACTCCCCGACAGTTGCGGACGCCTGACCGCAGCGGGCACTCATTAACGGCCACGGAACTCAAGCGGAGGTCGAGGGTGCCTGACGTGCGCCCGGTGGGGGCGAGCGACACCGCCACGGGAAGCGCCGGCTCGGCCCCGGCCTCGGTGCAGTTGAAGAAGATGGTGCAGGCAGCGACACCCGCTTCGCTCCCCGCGGCGTACTGGCGCAGACCCGTCCGCACCTGCGCACTGAGGCCCTGCTCAGCGAGGTCGATCGTGCGCGTGCCGGACGTGCGCCCTCGAGGGTCGATGGTGATCTCGCGAATCGCCTGGAATCCCGCGGGGGCCGAACTCCCGGCGTAGACGAAGAAGGACTGGCCGTCAGGGAGCGGCTCAACCAGCTCCCAGTCGATGCGCAGCCTGTTGCCTTCGATCCAGCGGGCACTCACGCCCGAGAACACGGGGTCCAAGTTGCCGCCGCCACTCACGCCCAGAGGGGCGTAGGGCGCCGTGAAGCTGCCCTCGGAGGTGTGCACGGTGAGCGAGATCCATCCGGTCGCCACGTCGGAGACCTTGAGGTCGCGCACCTCACGCGGGCCGACGGTCCAGGAGTCGTCCTCGCCGTAGCCGAGGATCGAGATGGTGTAGCCCTCGATAGCCCCGCCCGCTCCTGGCGGAGACCACTGCGTGGCGACAGAGGTTTCGCCCTCGGATGTCTCTGCCGCAAAGGTGATGTTGGAAGGGAAGGCTGTGGGCACCGGTGCCGGCAGGGCGCTCATGCCGACGGCGGCCGCCGGGTTGACGGCCCCGTGCCCGTAGTCGGGGTCGAAGCCCCGCGGGCCGAGGTCCTTGGCCGTGTCGGTGAGCCGCTGGCGCACCTGTGCCGGCGTCATGGTGGGGGACTGCTCGAGGACGAGCGCCGCGACGCCCGCGACGAACGGCGCGGCCATCGACGTGCCGCTCAGGGCGAAGAGCGGGCGGGGCTCGACCTCGAGTGGCGTGCCCTTGAGCGCCGCGCGTGCCATCGGGCCCAGGATGTCGGTGCCGGGTGCGGCCAGCGAGACAAAGCCCTCGAAGGACGAGAAGTAGGCGAGGCCGAGGTCGGGATCCAGCGCGGAGACCGTGACAGCGGTCTCGCAACCGGCTGGCAGCATGACGGGGTTGCCGAAGATGCCGGAGTTGCCCGCCGCGATCACGACGACGCTCCCGGCCTCGGTCGCGCTGCCGACGGAGGCACACAGCGACTCGCGGAACTCGTCGGGGATGAACATCTCGGGCAGTCCAAGGGACAGGTTGATGACGTCGGCGCGTCCGGCCACGTGGTCGATGCCCGCAATCACGCTGGGCCAGACTTCGGGGTCCATCCCCTCACCGATGACCGCACCCAGGATGAGGCTGGCCTCGGGGGCGACTCCCGTCATGCCCTTGCCGTCGGCCACACCCGCGGCGATCCCCGCGACGTGGGTGCCGTGGGTCTCGGCGGAGTTCATGTCGGCGGGGTCGACCTCCTTTACCTTCGCGCCGTCGAGGACGAAGGACTCCACGACGTTGGGTGCGATCTCCGGGTGGGTGCCGTCGAAGTCGCTGTCGAGGATCGCGATGGTGACGCCCTTGCCGGTGTGTCCCGCCGCGTGCACGGCCTCAAGGGACGTCGACAGGATGTTCCACTGGGTCTTGGTGTAGTCACCGGTGAGCACCGGCTGCGCCGCGGCAGGTTCGGCGCTCGACGCCGTGCCGGGGGCCACGAGGACCGCTGCGACGAGGAAGAGGACCGCTCCCGCGGCCGTGGACGTGCGAAATCCGATCGTGGCCATGCCGCCATCTCCTGCCCAAGGCCCGCCGGGGGGAGCTGCGGGTGCCTGCAAGGTACCTGTGTCTGGGGTGTGCGGAGGGGCTTCGGAAGAACTGCGTGACCACGCCCTGCATCAGACGTGGCGGTGCCCAAGCTCACCGGCCACATGGAGGCCGAGTTGTGCTCGTTGGGTGCTGTCGGGAATGTGACCGACAGGGGCAGGC
>CAZICY010000087.1:0-4697 GCA_964537955.1 uncultured Actinomyces sp.
AGTCCCACGACAGCTCCCGGCGACGCTTGAGGCTCCACCTGCCCTCGCCTAGGTCGCCGCGAAACTGCTTGGCCGCTTGGTACTTGACGTTGGCCATGTAGGTCCGGTCGTTCGCGGCCCTGTAGCCGCTGTCAATGGTCGAGGAGTTGCGGTGGTGAACGGGTATGTCGGACTGCACGACAGGCACTCCAGCGGCCCCACAGCGCCACTCGTAGTCCACGTCCTCTCCGTATGCCGGATAGACATATTCATCAAAGAGGCCCACCTGCTGCACCACGTCCTCGCCGATGCTGAACGCGCACCACGCCGGTGAGGCCTGTGCCACTCGCAGCACCTTGCGAGCGTCCTTGGTGTCGAACCGTGCCAGCGATCCGGTGGGCCAAGTCACGTCGAAGTTGGCGATCAGCCACCACGGCGCGTGGGGCGTGGCCTTGATGCCGAGATTCCACGAGGTTGCCACGCCGAGGTTGCTGGGCATCCGCAGGACGTAGGCGCTCAGCGCCCAGTCTCGGTGAGCGAAGTCGCCCGGCAGGGCGTGGCCGTTGTCGATCACGACCAGCGTGCCGACGGGGTAGTCCACCGAGTCCAGCATCGTGTCCAGCAGGTCAGGTCGGGTCAAGATCGGGACGACCATGACCGGGATCATCGGGACTCCCAGAACGGTCGCCAGGACTCCCGGTAGAGGGTGTCGGCGTCGTAGTTCTGCACGATGTGGTCGCGGCTCGCGGGTGAGCGGTTGCCAGCGCCGAGGGCGTAGGACTCGACCAGCCCGTGGACGATCTCCTCGACGTTCGGGGTGGAGAACCACGCCGACTGAGCCGGGTCCCACAAGGGCTGGCCGCCGACCTTCCAGCCGTCCTCAACCAGCTCGGGCTGGGCGGTGAAGTTCTGGACGATGGCGCGGGTCTCGCAGGCGCTGGCCTCTGCCACGGTGAGGCCGAAGCCCTCGCCGAGGGTGGGGGCGAGCAGTACGTCGGTGCCGGTGTAGATGGCCGCCATCGCGTCGTCGGGGATGCCGAGCCGGTACTGGTACTGGTTGACGGTGGCCACGCGATCCATCGGAGCGCCGACCGCCTCCAGTAGCGGGGCGAACGGGATGCCTCCCATGCCGCCACCGATCTCGGTGTGCAGGTACAGCCAAGCGTCGTCGCGCTCACGGGCGAAGATGGACCACGCGAGCAACTGCTCAGCGAAGGCCTTGCGCACCGGGGCGGTGCCCTTGTTGGCGTTGACGATGCTGGTGACGTGAACGTCGGTCGGCACCTTCATCAGTTGCCGTCCGGTGACGTACCTGCCGCTACCGTCGCGCACAGCCTCGGTCGGCTTGTAGAGGTCGGTGTCGATGCCGTGCGGGATGACGTGATGAGCGATCCCGGCGTTGTCGAGCATCTGGCCACCGAAGTGGCTCATGGCCACGGGCGTGACGCTGGGCCGCGCGCACCATCCGGCCACCTTCGGTGGTACGGGGGTGTGGTCGATGGGCACCCACGACACGACGGGGATGTCCAGCTTCTCCCACGAGGGATGCTGGGCAAAGACCCACACGTCGTAGAGCGTGAACACCACGGGCTGCAGGTCGGGATTCTGACGCGCCCAGTCCTTGGCGTAGGCGGCCACGATGTCGTTGCTGTAGCCGTCGTAGCCCTTGGGCAGGACGGGGATGCCTTCCCATTCCGTCTGCGTGGCTTCCAGCCCGTAGTTGGCGGCGATGGCCACCTTGTGGCCATCGCGGTGCATACGGGTTGACAGTTGCTTGATCTGCGTCCCGTATCCGGTAGGGGCCCAGGGCGAGTTGCTGACCATCAGGACGGCGAGCGGCTTGGAAGTCTTGTATCGGGACATGGCAGGGTCGTCCATTCGCAGGTGTTCGCAGGATTCGCAGGGGAGACCCCGGAGGGCGCTGTCCTGCGCCCAGCGCCCTCCGGGGAGTTGTTCCTCCAGAGATGCCTAGGCGGCGTTGCCCTGGAAGGTCTTGATCGCGGCCGACTGGCCGATGTCGCCCCACACGCGGATCGTCGCGCGGATGCCGATCTCGTCCTCAGCGAAGTAGGCGTCCTCGCTGCGAGCGATCTCCAGCCCGCCGACGATGCGGACGAGGTAGTGACGGAGACCACCGAAGAGAACCGACTTGGCACCGAGGCCGACGGCCGCGACATCCGGGTTCTCGTAGATCGGGGCAGCCAGGAGCTGATCGGGAGCACCGACCGTTGCCGCAGGGGCGAACAGGTATGCCCCGTCCTGACCTTTGAGCTTCCGGACAGCGCCCATCGTGGAGCGACGCATCAGCCAGCCCGCACCGTTGCGGACGTAAGCACCGTCCACAGAGTGCGCGAGGTCGATGAGGTTGTCAGCGGTGAACGCACCGGAGACAGCCGTGCCGCCCGTGACGCCCGAGCCAGCAGCGGTCACCACGCCGTTGGGAACAACCGTGCCAGTGCCGAGCGTCAGCAGGTTGTTGACCTTGACGCCGAGCGCGATGCCGAGGTCCTCGGCAAGGAAGGCCTCAAGGCTGACACCTTCATCGGTGAGCATCTCGCGGCTCACCTTGGTCAGCACCGCCACCTTCTGGGCGCGCATTGTGATGGACGAGAAGGTCGGGTCGAGCGCCGTGATCGCCGTGCCCTCCGCAATCGCGGTGGCCTCGGGGCGCGCCGTCTGGACCGGGACCTTCATGTCGTTGCCACCAGCGGTGTTGATGACGCGGACAACCGACGGATCGGTCATCGGGCCGACCGTGGTCATGATGCGCTGAATCTCGCCGAGGAAGTCCTGCGGGACAACGGCGGAATCGTCGCTGGTGTTCAGGTCGCGGCGCTCGAAGGTGAGCGAACGCACGTCGCCGTTGAGCAGGGCGCGCAGGTCGGCTGCGGCCTTCTCGGGGCGAACCTCGCGCACGGCGCGAACCTCGGGGGCTGCGGCGACCGCGGACTCGATCTCAAGGGCGCGGGCCTCAGCAGCCTGCAGGTCCTTGATCTTCTGGCCACGCTCGTCGATGTCAGCCATCATGCGGGCGTAGGACTGCTCCTCCTCGGCGGTGAGGTCGCGCTTCTCGGCGGCCGCACCATCGAGCAGAGCCTTGGCAGCGTGCCACGCCTGCTGGCGGGCCTCAATCTGCCGGTTCAGGTACTCGCTCATGGGTATGTCTCCTCAGACATGGAAGGGATGTAATGCGCAGGGGGTTAGGTCGGCGGCTCCGCCGATAGCCCCAGCGCGGCTCCGCTGACTGGGGAAACTTGGGTGTGGGCTAGAGGTCCTTGCCCATCAGGTCGATCTGCTTCTGCAGCACCGACAGAGGAACGGTCGGGTCTGGCGCCGGGGCGTCGGGCCGCGAGCGGTCCACGACCTCCAGCAGGACGTTCGCCTGGTCGTCGGTCAGGTGCTCGCCAGACTCCAGTGCCGTGATCGCGTCAGCGAGGGCGTCAACGCTGGTGCCCGTGCGCTTGGCGATGAGCTGCAGGTTGCGCACGGACGCGCTAGTGGCTGGGTAGGCCGCTGTCGAAGTCACCACGCTGACCTCGTGGAGCCGGACTGACTGGAGCACGCGCTCGGTGCCCTCGGCGTTCCACGAGTCCTTCTCAGCGGAGAAACCAAAGGACATGCTGTGAACATCGCCGCGCTCAATCAGCACCCGAAGGTCGCGCGCGTAGGTCACGTCCGGCAGGTCAGCCTCGACCCACAGACCCTCCGCGCGATCCTCCAGCCGAAGCGTCTTGGCGCGCGTCGAGGCCAGCACCATGGTGTCGTCGTGGTTGACGAACATCTTGATGTTGTTGCGGGACTTGAGCGTGCGCGTGAACGCTCCTGGCGCGATGCGCTCAACGAACGGGAGCGGGAGCGAGGGAGAGTTATAGCGCGCTGCCCAGCCCGAGAAGGTGCCGACCTTGCCCTCGGACGGGTCCGCAGCGCGGAACTCCAGCTCCTCGGTGTCCAGCGACCTGATCTCAACGTCGGTCATGGTGTGTCCTCTCGGGATTACAGCAAGTCCAAAGACAGCAGTTCGGCTTCCATCGCCTGCCTGTGCCACGTGCGCAGGAGGTCATCGGTTGGCCAGCGGTCTCCAGTGATGTAGCCGTGGGTAGTGGTCGTGCCTTGCGTGCCGCCGACGTAGCCACAGCGCCCGGCGATGGTGCCGGTCGTCGTTGCGTGACCGCGAACTCGGCCGCTGTGCGCGACTGGTCGAGGCCGGATACGCGCGGGGCGAATCTGCGGAATGTAGCCGCCACCACCGACGCCACCGGGGTCAGGTGGCGGCGGCCCCGGCTCTGGGCCTGAGCCCGTTACCGAGCCCGTAGAGGCCACCGAGCCGGTGACTGTTCCGACGAGTGCAGGGCTGCCATTGACAGCGCCTGCGGTGCCCGCAGAGCCCGTCACGGTGCCTTGTGCGGCCTTGCGTCCGGTCACCGCTCCGGTCGTCGTGGACGATCCGGTGATGGTGCCGGTGTTGCCCTCGGTGCCCGTCGCCGAGCCCGAGGAAGTCGTGGTGCCGGTGACCTGGCCGACAGCGCCGCGCGTGCCGGTAGCCGAGCCTGCGGTCGTGGCGCTGCCGGTGACCGATCCGTTGAAGCCTTGCCTGCCGGTCGCCGACCCGGTGGTCGCGGACTGGCCATCTACGAAGCCCGTGCCGGGACCGCCGAGCGCGTTCGTCCCGATGATGCCGAGGGTCGCGCTGCCGAGCGTGAACAGCCCCGGCATGACTA
>CAZICY010000088.1:0-4562 GCA_964537955.1 uncultured Actinomyces sp.
GGGCGACCCGCGCATCCCCGAGCAGCGCGCCTACATGGAGACCTACACGCCGTACCTCAACCTCCCTGACCCCGCGGAGCGGCCGCCGCTGCTCGTCACGGGCGCGGTGCACGATCCGCGGGTGCTCGTGCACGAGCCGGCCAAGTGGGTCGCGGCGCTGCGTCACTCCGATCCCGAGCACGGCGACCGCTCGGGCGTCGCCGATCGCGGCAGCGTGGTCTTCCGCGTCGAGACCGGCGAGGGTTCTCACGGCGGCCAGGCCGGCAGGTACGCCGCGCTGGCCTACGACGCCGAGGCCGTCGCCTGGGCCCTCACCGCGCTCGGAGTCCGCTGACGGCTCGTTCGGCGTACGCTCGGATGCGTGCCTCCCCGCCGCGCACTCGCCGTGACCCTGCTCGCAGCCGCGCTCGTCGCGGCGTCGACCCCGGCGCTCGCGAGGCCGGCGTCGGTGACCCCGGGCTGGAGCCCGATCGACCCGCCCGCCAATCGCGCCGCCTTTGACGCCGAGATGAGCGCAGCGGTCTACGCGGTGTCCTGCCGTGGCGTGACCGCGACCGGCTGGGCCTCATCCATGCCGGATGACACGACGTACGACTGGCGCACCATGCTCGTGACGACCTCCGAGGTGAGCACGGCTTGCGTCGACACGCGCAGCGACCTGGTGGTGCGGCAGGCCAGTGAGACTTTTCCTGCATATCCCTGGATCTTCGGATCGAGCACCGGTCTCGGGAGCATCGCTGTCATCCCCTACCGGGAGGGTGCCTACTGGGACCGGACGCCGAGTCCGCGCATCGGCCAGTGGGTCGGCATCGGCGGCCGGGCTTCCGATGGGTCGATGCTGCCCATCCTGGAGCGCCGCATCACGGCCGTCGGCTCGACGTCCTTCACCCTGAATGAGGCCGTGGGCGCGGACTACCTTGGTGCTCCGGTCGCCGACAGCCAGATGCGTGTCCTGGGGAGCCTGACCCGCGCGGGCAGCGAGGTCACCGGGTCGCCCGTCTATTGCGAGGCGCTCTTCGATTGCTCCGATCCGTCGAAAGCGTGGTGGGACATCACGGTGCCATCGGCACCGCGCAGTGTCACGGCATCTGCCGGCAAGGGCAGGGTCACCGTGACCTGGAAGCCCGCTGCCTCTGACGGCGGCGACAAGGCGGACTACCGCTACAGCGTCAACGGCGGCCCGTGGACCGAGGCGTCGAGGTTCAGCGTCACCGTGAAGGCGCGCAAGGGCGTGAGCGTGACGGTGAGTGTCCAGTCGTTCAACGCGGCAGGGTGGGGCCCGACGGTTACCCGCACGGCGCGAGCTCGCTAGTGGTCCCTGACGCCCCGCTCCGACTCGAGATGCGCGACTACGAGAACTGGTCGCGCATGATCCGCGTCTCGGGTGTGCCCACCGCGACCCCCCAGTCCGACGATGAGGCGCTCGCGCTCGTGCGCTGGGCGGCCCGCGAGGGCTATCGGGTGCGCCCTATGGGCGCCTTCCACACCTGGTCGCCGCTCGCCTTCGAGGGGGCGGACCGGGTGATCGCCGTCGACCAGTCTCGACTCACGGGTCTGCTCGACTTCGCCCTCGACCCCGCGCCGACCGCGACCTTCCGTGCCGGCACGACGCTGGCCGAGGCGGTGCGCGCACTGGAAGGCATCGACAACCACGGTGCGAGCGAGGCTCCGGGCTGGGCGTGGCCGGACTACCCGGGAGTGCCCGACGTCACCATCGGCGGCATGCTCGCGATCGGCGCGCACGGCGCGGGGATCCGCCAGCGCGTGGAGCAGCCCGACCTCTTCGGCACCGTGAGCAACCTCGTGGTCTCCTTCCGCGCGATCGTGTCCGACGGCGACGACTACGTCATCCGCGAGTTCCGCCGCGACGAGCCCGAGGCGGCGGCCCTGTTGGTGCACCTCGGGGCGGCGTAC
This sequence comes from uncultured Actinomyces sp., assembly GCA_964537955.1. Lineage (GTDB taxonomy): Bacteria > Actinomycetota > Actinomycetes > S36-B12 > S36-B12 > Mxb001. Next base: position 1,915 of record CAZICY010000088.1, read on the forward strand.
CTGCTGTCAGTGACGATGCGCGTGGTGCCCAACACCTATCTCGGGCGGCGCGTGGACTACCCCGACTGGCAGGTCGCCTACGCGCCGACGCTCGCGGAGGGGAGCATCCAGGCCCTGGTCGAGGAGCACGGCCGCGTGCAGGCGCTGTGGTTCCCCTTTACCCAGACACCCCTCGTGCAGCACTTCACCGAGGAGGGCTACGTCGAGGGCCCGCGCGTGTCCGAGCCGCTCACCGTCCGGCTATCGCCGGATCTGCCCACGGCGTTCACGACCGCCTTTACGCAGACGCTCGCGCACCTACCGTGGCTCACGCCGCTGGTCGAGCGCGCGACGCTGCGCGAGATGCGCCACCTATCGCCACCCGACCAGGCGTGGCATGGCACGTCGGGCAACATGCTGCTCTACGTCCAGCACGACACCCTCCGGGTCGTGAGCCTCGCCTACGCCGTGCACGTGCGTGCCGGTGAGGTGCAGTCGGCGATCCACGACATCGCGTATCGCTTCGACCCGATGCTGCATGACTACGCGCATGCCGGCCACGACCCCATCACCAGCTGCCTGGAGATGCGCGTCACCGACGTCGATCGCGCCGAGGCGGTCGGTGTGCCGGGCGCGGTGCCGGCGATGCTGTCGCCAGGGCTTCCGATGGGGGACTCCGAGCGCGTCGTGTGGATCGACCTCGTCACCACCCCGGGCATGCCCCTGGCGTGGCAGTTCTACGCCGAGTATGAGGCGTGGCTGTGGCAGCGCTTCCCGGGCAGGCTGCGTCCGGAGTGGTCGAAGGCCTGGGCTGTCTCCGCGGAGGGGCCTTGGGCCGATCCGACGGTGCTCGCTTCGGTCCGCGAGGCCATCCGTCCCGCGGTGGCGACATGGGATGCCCTCGACGCGCGCGGCGTCTATGGCTCGCCGCTGCTGGATCGCCTGCGGGCCTAGCCCGCCGGCTGGGGACTACTCGTCCTTCTTGTCCTTCTTCTTGTTGTCCTTGTCGCTGCCGTCTTGGGGTGCGAAGAGCGAGGAGTAGCAGGCGACCGTCTGGCCGAGGAGATCCTCGGTGGCCGCGTCGGGCGTGCCGCGCGGTGCGGTGCTCACCTCGGTGGCGAGGTCGTCGGCGGAGGCGAGGCCGTCGAGGGCCAGGCCGGTGCCGGTCCACTGTGCCAGGACGGCGTAGCCGGGGCCCTCGACGAAGCCCAGGATCGCGTGCATCCCGGCGTCGTCGGTGCGTACGTCGACCAGCTGGCTCACGGTGAATTCGGGCTTTAGCACGGCCTCGATAGCGGCGACCGACTCGGGTGCGGCTTCGTCGCAAAGCACCGCGAGGATCGTTTCGGGTGCGCCCGAGGGTGAGGGGGAAGTGCTGGCCGCGGCGCTCGAGCTCGGTGCTGCCGAGCTCGAGGCGGGCTCCTCGGTGCCGCTGGAGCAGGCCACCAGGACCAGGGCGGGGGCGACGAGGAGGGCGAGGGCCGCCAGGCCAGGCGAGGATGCGCGCTTCATGTGGGGAGCGTACGTCGGCCCCTGGATGCCAGTCGCGCTGGCGTGGCGTCCCCGCCACCTGCTTCCCAGCCTCTTCCCAGCCCCGCCCCTGGCGTCGCGCCCGCCCCCGCAGTCACACTCGAGTCATGACGCGCGCAGCCCTCCGGGTCGCCCACCCCGCCTCCCGCGGGCTTGGGCGGCTGGCCACCCTTGCGGTGGCCCTGGTCGCGCTGTTCGCCGTCTCCGCGATCCCGGCCCAGGCCAGCGAGTCGGCGCTTCGGGAGCGCACCCACGCCCGCGTTGCCGCCGTCCTCACCGACGCGGTCACCTCCGGCGTCTACTCCGTGGCCCAGGAGAACTACGTCACCAGTGCCCTGCTGCCGACGTACGTCGACCCCAAGGACCTGTCGGCCAAGGTCGAGGAGCGCACCATCGAGGCCTTCTGGCAGATTGTGGCGGAGGGGACGGGGCTGAGCCAGAGCGCCGCTCAGGCGCGCATTGCCAACGGTGCCACCCTTCTGCGCATCTCAGGTGACTCCTCCGAGGCGGTCCAGCGCGCGATCTACAACTGGCTGTCCCGGCCGGTCGTCGAGGCCCAGTTCGACCGCAAGATCTCGGCGGCGGAGTCCGCCACCCTGCGCGACGACATCGCTCGCGCCGTCGATCGCCTCATGCGTCAGCCAGGCGGTTCCGACGGCAGGGTGGCGGTTTCGCCCCGTCGCAACTAGGCCGTCCTACCTGACCCGCTAGGGTCTCCCCAGCTGCTCATGGTGGCCGTCTGCGGTAGGGCGCAGTGATCCCGACCATCTTGAGCTCCGGCCCCCGACGCCTCCAGAATGGAGTGAGGCATCGGGGGCCGTTTAATTGCCCGGCCACGTCATCGGGCGGTACGCCGTACCCTCTGTCTATGGCCATCCTCGTCGTCGACGACGACCCGTCGCTGCGCCAGGTCCTCGAGCGGGTGCTTGCCTTCGAGGGCTACGACGTCGAGACCGTGCCCACCGGCTACGACGCCCTCGAGCGCATGCAGGTGCCCGAGCGGGGCGCGGCCGTCATTGACCTCATCGTGCTCGACCTGGGCCTGCCCGATATCGACGGACTCGACGTCGCTCGCCGGCTTCGCGCCGACGGCCAGGTGCTGCCGATCCTCGTGCTCACCGCGCGCGGCGAGGTGGGCG